>JALWEJ010000041.1 GCA_027014115.1 Desulfurellales bacterium | reverse complement strand
CCGATAACGTTAAAACCATTTTCAATTAATAAAGAAAACCATGGAAGTCCCAATTTACCTAAACCTATAACTGAAATGTTCATAAGATACCCCTTTTAGAAAATATCATCAAAATTCATTTTTAATGTTGAAATACTTTCATTTTGTGAGAGATTATTAATAACGCAACTTAATCTTGCAGTTATTTTGATTTTTGCTAACAATCTGGTATTATTCACTTCATAATTTAATCTCTCTATGATTTTATCTACATTGTTAGAATCTGTAAATGCATATTTTCTGAATTCTTCAAATGAATGAAAACACTTACCCAATAAATTCCACCATAACTGAAGATAATCTTCAGGTTGATAATTTAATAATTTTCCAAAAGAAAACTTGAAATTTTTACCTTTGATATCCTTTTTATAATTTTCACATTTTGATTCCCAAGTTAATTGATTTGAATCGGGTAAGATGAAATATCTTGAAGTTGTATGATCAACAATAAAATTTAATATATTTTCTTTATTCTCAAACAACATAAAAAAGTCAGATTTATATGCTCTTTCGTAAATATCATTTTCGATAATTAGTTTTTCTTTATATTTTTGTCCAAAAGCCAGTCTATCGTAATCCCTTTCGTCAACCAAAATTTTAATATTTTCAAATTTCTTTAAAATTTTCTTCAACAGCTCCACATTTTTCTCTTCCATTATTTTATCATAACTCAAAAACAGTTCGCTATGGTCTTTCAAGAGGGAAAAGTTCCAAAAATCCTCCTTTGTAAACTCAACTTTTTTGTATTTTCTTCTCACCCTAATCCATGCAATCTTCTTTGTTGCTGAGTTTATATATTCAAGTATCGGATTTTTTCCTTTTTCTTTTAAGCTTTGCTCTAAAATCACACACTCGCCACCTTTGGCTGTAAATTCCGCCATCGACTGACCCTGTCTTTCAGGAAATGTATCCAGCATTAAATCTATCACCCATCCATACACATGCGGATTTATGTGTCCTGTGAAAATAAATCTATTCTCATCTATATCGTATTTTTCAAATTTTTCCTTAGTCGGTTTTGTATCACCTGAGCCGCAGGCCAGATATATTGTATTTGGATTTTCTTTCATTATTTTTGATACTGTCTGCAAGTATTCATCGTTGTCTATTTTTATGAGTCTCCCGATTGTGCCGAGAATTATCGTATCTTTTCCATATTTTTCAAGCATCTCTTTTTTTAATTTTTTACCCTTTTGTTTATCTTCTTCTGTTCCAACAAGCACTTCTTGTGGCATTTGAAATTCTATTAATTCCCAATCAAACTCTTTGCATGACTGTTCAAAGTGACTAACTCTTTTATCAATACCTTTAACATCGACTGCACAGTTTCCGTGAGACCAATAAATTTGTTTTTTTGCAACCCTGGAATTTAATAAAAATATATGCGTAAAGTGACTTATTGGTGACATTATCAAAACATCCAAGTTTAAATTTCTTATAAAATCTCTTACCTTTATGCTTTTGTCAACTATGTCATATATGGGTATGTTTGGTATGTTGAGTGTAGAATGCAAATTTATATACTCAAAGCCCAAAGATTTAAACTTTTCTTCAACCCTGCTGTCGCCTCCCAAAAACTCAAAATACTGCAGATTGAGGATTACTATTTCAATATTTTTATCTATTTCCTTTAATGTATTTTTTAGTGAAAAAAGAAAACCGTAATTAACCTGATTAACAGAATGCCACACAGCTCTTTCTATCATAAAACCAATTTTTATTTTGTCTTCATGCTTTTTCTCGGATTTAAATTCACTTTTAAAATTTTTTAATACTGCCTTTTCTATAACCTTGTTCACTTTCTTGTTAAAATCTTTTTGTCTTTTGGGATTGTTGTTGTTTATGTCATTAGAAAAGCTAAAAAGCATTGGTAGATACAAATAAGCTATTAGTTCTATATTGTTCAGAGATTTTGCCCTTCTAAATATATTATAGAGAACTTTAAAAAAAAGTATGTATTGACTGGATATATGTGTTTTGAGTATGTGTGTATAAAAAAAGAAAACCAATATAACCTTTTGTGCTGCTGTATTTAATTTATAAAAATCATTATCAAATATACTTTTGAAAATTTTAACATACTCTTCCAAACCAAAATCAAAAACTTTCAAAAATACATTGTTATAATATTCAAAGACAACCTGCATATCACCAAATTCCAAAAGCTTATAAACAAAGCCCTTTATGTCTTTTGTCTTGGCAAACCATATAGTCAAATCCCCAAAATCACGAAGATTTAAACTGTTCTCGTCTATAGAATTCAAGATTTTTTTGTTTTTTATGATGTTTTCTATTTCATTGACATCCACAAATCCACTTCCTTAAAAATTTATTCGTTTGATTATAGCTTTTCACAGCTGTTTTTCAAATCTTTGCTTTTTGTATTGAATAAAAATAAAAACCCCTTCCTTGAAGAGAAGGAAGGGGTAGAAAGTTACTTACTGAAGAAGTCTCAAAACATTCTGCTGAACGGCATTTGCCTGCGCAAGGGCGTAAGTACCGGACTGTGCAAGAATCTGCAGCTTGGAGAAGTTTGAAGACTCACTTGCGAAGTTAACATCCCTTATTGTTGATTCTGCTCCATTGATATTAATCTGTGTGACTGAGATATTTTCAACAGTAGCCTGAATCTGGTTTTGAACAGAACCTAGGTTACTTCTAACCTTATCAAGGTCACTTAGAGCAGATTGGGTAATCTTTAGTGCAAGCTCAGCTCCTGTCTGAGTTGTGACATCAACGTCGGCAAGTTTTTGATTTGGTGATATTGTGCTTGTTTTCAGTCCTGAGACGGCTGGCTTGTTGCCTGAAATGTCTATACTGTCAAAACTTGTGAGTGTTATGTTACCGTGTGCTGATTCGTTGGCTATGAAGTTAACAGGATGACCTTGACTTCCGGTATAAAGGCCTAAGAAACTTAGTGTGTTGCTTGTTGCATATGTTGTAGATACATGGATATTAACATCTCTTCCATCAACTGCATAGAGTCTTAATTTATGGTGTGTGGCTCCTGCTGCAACATAGGATGCTCTCAATTCATGTGTTGTATCTATGCCTGCTGCTGCCAAGGCTGAATTTATTGTTGCTGCTGCACTTACTGCACTTGATCCGCTTGATAGATCAATCTTGACACCGTTAAGATAGAATGTGGCGTTTGCTGCAAGCGTTCCACTGTTTGCTCCATCAATCTCCGTTTGACTGTCTGCAACATGTACAATATTTGTTACGTTGGCGTTTGCTTTAATTGCAATATTTCTTCCGTCTTGAGCTGTTAGAACAAGTTGACCGCTTGAGTTTTTGCTTGCAACAACGCCTGTTTGATCTTGGAACTGATTAATTTTGTTTACAAGTGTATTATCTGCATCTTTTGTTCCGACATTAACCTGACCAATGTCAACACCATTTATAAAAAATGAACCGGCACTGATTGTTCCTGCTGTTATTGCAGCTGTACCCGTTACTGTTGTTGTAGCCTCAGCTTCAACGCCTGTTTGGTCTTTTACGCTGTTTATGGCAGCAGCAACCGTTTTTGCATCAACCTGCTGATCTTCGTCAATACCTGCTGCTAAGTTTCCTATGGAAACATTGTTGATTTTTGTATCGTCTGCTTTAAATCTAACGAAATTTGTATTCGAGTTGTACGTCATATATGTTGTTGTTGCCGATGCATTTTCTTGTAGATATTGGTTGCTATTTATCCATTCATCGGTTGCAACATCGTTTGTTGAGCTTGACCTTGCTACCCACCCTATCGAGTCTGAGTGAGTTCTCTGTGCTCCGATTGAGAGTGTTTGGTTCATGTATGCGCCGATATGAACCAGCTTGTTTGTAAATGTTCCGTCAAGAAGGTTAACATTTTTGTAAGATGTTGTATTTGCAATGTTGTTTAACTCTTCTATGTATTTGTTTATGTCTGCCTGAAGAGCTGCTCTTGAATCTCCATCCTCTGTGGCGTTTGCTGCCTGTGTGGCTTTTTGTGCGATTGTTTGAACGATGTCAATTGATTTTTGAAGCGCCATATCTGCAATCTGAATCAATTTCATTGCGTTGTTGCCGTTTGAGATAGCTTGGCCGAGGTTTTTTGACTGAAGTTTTAGACCGTCTGCAATTGTCATTCCTGCTGAGTCGTCTGCTGCCTTTGTTATTCTCAAGCCTGTTGAAAGTTTGTTTAGAGATTGGGATAATTTACTGTTTGTGTTGTTTAGGTTCATAACTGCGTATTGTGCGCCTATATTTGTATTAATTCTAAGTCCCATAACTTCCTCCTTTTTAAAGTCTTTAAGTTAAACAAAAATTCCTTAAACCAAAAACCCCTTAAAATTAAAGGGTAAGCATTTAGCTTTCTAAGGCATCACCCCCTTTTGTTACATAGAATTCCAAAGCCTCGATTTAATAATCGGATGCAGTTTTAAAAACTTTAGAAAAATATATTTTTATTTTTTTAAAAAACAGGAATGATTGTTGCTATCTTATTTTTAAGAAATATAAGGAGGACTATTATGCTAAAAAGCAATAAAGATATATTGAGAAAAAAATACACCGATTTAACAGATAAAATAATAGAATGTAAAGATGATGGTAATATAAAAATTGAAAACCAAAAACTGTTTTACAAAGGTGTTGAGCTTGATTCAAAAAGCGAAATAGGCGATGCTTCGATAAAATCTACCGACACCGTTTTTGTGCATGGATTTGGTGTGGGCAATACGGTAAGGACATTGAGAGAACGGTTTCCGAAAGTATTTATAGTGGTTCTTGAGGAAAATGTTTGTATTTTAAAGAGGGTTTTTGAAGAGATAGATCTTTCTGATATCTTAAATGACCCGAAGATACTGATTGTGTTAATGGATAATGCTGTTGAGAAGAAGATTTCCTCGATTATAAAACTTTTGGAGTCACGACTCTATTGGGGTAATCTGATTCAGGTCAATACGCCAAACTACGACAATATTGATTTTTATAAGCTTATAAGGGTGCAGAATGCAATTTTTAAAAATATATCTGTTATTGTTTTAAATAGAAACACGCTTATAAACAAATCAAGACAACTGAGTGAAAATGCAATAAAAAATATTCCGTCTATGGTAAATGGTGGATATATAGAAGAGTTAAATGGCAAGTTAAAAAACAAACCGGCTGTTATTGTGGCAAGCGGACCGTCTTTGAGTAAAAATATACACTTGCTTAAAGATGTAAAAGACAGGTGTGTTGTTGTGGCTGCAGACAGCGTTATGCCAACTCTCAAGGATATAGATGTTAAACCGGATTTTATATGCGGTGTTGATTATCAGGCTGTCAATGTTGAAAAATACAGAACAGTTTTAAAAGATAAACAAAAAAGCGATATTGATTATGTTTGTGTGGATGGAGTCTATTTTTCGATTCCAAAGTTGTTTAAAAATTCTTTTTTATCCTTTACGCCAATGTCTATTACAGAGTTGTATAAAGATATAGTAAAAGAAAAAATAAAAAAACCTATAGGTGTTAACGCTGTTACGCATATGGCAATACAGCTTGCCTATATATTGGGTGCAAATCCTATTATCTTTATCGGTCAGGATTGGGCATATTCAGGTGGCGAGGAACATGCAAAAGGTTCATCAATAGATGCTGAACTGCCGAAGGATGTAATTTGGGTGGAAGGCAATTATGAAGAAAAAGTTCCAACAACACCCAATCTTTATTCAGGATTAAAGCTTGTTGAGGATATTGCCTCAAATCTGAGCCAAAACGGCTATGAGTTTATCAATGCCACAGAGGGCGGAGCATTGATAAAGTATACAAAGGTTATGTCGTTTAAAGAGGCTATAGATAAATATATGAACAAAAATATAAACAAAAATGTTTTAAATAGCAAAAAAAAGCCTGATTACGATAGCTTTATTAAAAAAACAGGAGAATTAAAAAATAATCTTGAAGAAATAATAAAAGATTCCTCAAAAGCTTTACAACTTGATAAACAGATTATAAAAATATGGAACAAAACAAAAAGTGAAGATATGATAAGAAAAGATGTTGAAACAGTAAACAAAATAAACGATAAAATCACTTTTAACAAAGTATTCCAAAGTGCAGTAAGTAATTTTTATTTTAAAGAGTTTTTTTATTTTAATCAGGAAGAAATGGATATTGAAGGACAGGATGTTGCAAAAAGAATTGAGCAGTCAACAAAATATTTTACATTGATTAAAGATAAGGCATCTTCTGCAAAAAAATATGTGGACAATCTTTATGATTACTTAAAACTTGAGAAAAAACTTAAACAAAACAGAGATAGATTTTTGAAAAATATCGGTGATGTGATTGAGCTGCTCTCTTTGCATTTTGATTTTAAAAACATATATGACGGGATAGAATTGGCAGATAGTGCGATAGAATTATACCCCGAAAACGTTTATTTGTATTACTGGAGAGCAAGGCTGTGCAGTCTAAACAGATTTATGTATAAAGAATCGCTTGAGTATTTTGAAAAGGCTTTGGAGATTGACCCTGATTTCAAAAAGGCACGATTTGAATATGAGGTTCAAAAAAAGATTATCCCGTCACATCTTATACTTGCAAAATCGGAAATAGAAAGGAAAAATTTTATTAGTGCAAAAAACTTGGTTCAAAGGGCGCTTGAATATGACCCGGAAAATGAAGAGGTAAAAAAATGGGTTGAAATAGTTGGAGAAATGGCAAACTCACAAAAGAGTATACAGAAACAGGAACTGCTTTTTGAACAGCTTAAAATGGAAGAGGATGCGTTCAGGGATTATGAAGAGGTTATGGAATTTGCATCTAAGAATGAGCTTTCAAAAGCCTACGAAAAACTGCTTAATCTTTATGAAAAATATGGTGCATTTGGTGATATACCGTTTCTTTTGGGCAGCATAATGATTGATAAAAATAAACCAGATGAGGCTTTAAAATATCTTAACGAAGCTTTGAAACTCGTATCACACCAGCCTCTTGTCTATGTTGCTTTAGGAAGAGTTTATTTGATGAAGGAAGATTATTGGAATGCAAAAGAAAATCTGGAAAAAGCCGTTGCGATGAATGAAAATCTTACTGCAGAGGTTGCAGATATATTAGGTGATCTGCAGTATGAATTTAATGAATATGAAAAAGCGATAAAGACGTTTGAAAGTTATCTGCCGTATTCACAAGACAAAAAACGCACCATACTTAAAATAGCATTATGCTACAAAGAACTTGGTCTAATTAAAGAATATAATGCACTTATGGAGAAAATTAACGAACTAAACGGCTCTAATTAAAGTTTGACCCTTGTTATCGATATGGCACCATCTATATTTAGAATCTCTTCCAGTATGGTATCATTGACCTCTTCGTCCGTTTTTATAAACGAAAGAGCTTCTTTTGATTTTTCTTTTCTTCCGAGCCTGAAATCGGCAATGTTGATTTTGTGTTTACCCAATACCGCACCAACACTGCCTATGATACCAGGCTGATCATAGTTTCTAAATACTATGATATTGCCTGTCAGTTCAATTTCCATATCAAAACCGTTCATGTAGACTATTCTTGCCTTATTGGGTTCAAAAACGGTTCCGCCAATTTCCAAAGCAGCGTTATCGTCATATTCTGCCTTAATCAGTATATAGTTTTTGAATTCTGTTTTTTCTTTGTATATTTTCGGTATTATCTCCAAGCCACGCTCTTTGGCAATGTAGGGCGCATTGACATAATTTATATGGTCATCAACCATGTTTTTCAATACACCTACAGATGCAAATAAAGAAAGCGAATTTGAATAGTTTTCTATTTCTCCGTGAGTATAGATAGTGATTTTTCTTATAAAGCTTTTTATGTATTGAGATAAAAAAGACCCCATTCTTTCTGCAAGACCCAAAAACTGTTTTCCAATCTCCGAAACTTCCTCTTCTTCCATTTTGATATTGACGGCATTTTCATAGCCTCTGCCTTTTAGTGCGTCAATAACGGAGTTTGCTATACCCTCTGCCACCCTTATCTGTGATTCAAACGTATTTGCACCAAGATGAGGCGTTACAAAAACATTGTCAAACTCAAACAGCGGATGGTTGGGTTGAGGTTCGTTTTCAAAAACATCTATGCCGAGTGCTCTGATTTTTCCGCTTTTTAAACCGTCATATAAAGCCTTTTCGTTGTATAGACCACCTCGTGCACAATTTATTAGAATAACTCCGTCTTTCATTTTCTCTATTTCTTGAGCGTTTATCATATTGTATGTTTCTTCTGTTTTTGGTGTGTGTATGGTGATAATGTCAGAATTCTTCAAGAGTTCATCCAAAGTATCAACAATCTTTGCACCTATATTTGCAGCCTTTTCTTTTTTTATGTATGGGTCATAAACTAAAACATTTGCCCCAAAACTCATTGAACGTACCGCAACCCTGCTTCCTATCCTTCCCATACCTATGATGCCAAGTGTTTTTCCATAAAGTTCTATACCCATCCACTTCTTTCTATCCCATATATGTTTACGTTTTAGCTCGTTATTTGCGTTTGGCAGGAATCTTAGACAGCTCAGCATGTGTGTCATTGTATGCTCTGTTGCGGCAAGTGTGTTGCCTGTAGGCATATTTATAACAACTATACCTTTTTTGGATGCCTCATCCAAATCTATATTGTCAACGCCTACACCTGCTCTTCCTATTACCTTCAGGTTTTTGCAGAAGCTTAAAAATTCTTTGTCGATTGTTGTTGCGCTTCTTGTAATAATTGCATCTGCATCTGCAAGCTGTTTTGGTAGTTCATCCTTTCTAACATCCGTTTTTATCGATAAATCCACATCTTTGTGGTTTTTTAGTATTTCTATACCTTTTTCCGAAATTGTATCGCAAACAACCACTTTAAACATCAATAACCTCCATCACTTATCACTTAATTGTTATATAATGCTTGATTTTTTTTATCATATCATTATAGCTTCTTGGACCTATTATTTTTTCTGCTATTATACCCTTTTTGTCTATAATTACCGATGTTGGAGTTGCAAAAACTCCACCTATAGTTTTTAATTGATCTTTATCATCAATCCTGTAAACAGGATATTTCACCTTCATGTCGTCAACAAAGTCCCTTAAATCATACCTGTCTTTACTTAAACTTATACCCACAACTATTAAATGACCTTGATAGTGTGCATATATTTTGTTTATAACCTTGGAAGATTTTTCACAGGGATGACATTTTGGATAAAAAAATACAGCCAAAACCGGTTTTTTGCCTATAAAATACATAAGGTTCGTAGTTTTATTGTTTGAGAAGGGATATCTAAGTTTCATATTGATTGTTTCTGAAAAAGAATTGTGTGCAAGCAAAAGAACTGCTGCAGCAAACATAAAACCTTTAAATATTTTCATACCTATTCTCCTAAGTTAGATTTTTTTTGACAGCTTTTGCAATAATATCTATACAACTGTCAATTTTTTGACTATTTTGAGCTTCAACGGTTATTCTTAAAAGAGATTCTGTTCCGGAATATCTTACAACTACCCGTCCGTCATTATTAATGATTTTTTTTGCATCATTTATAGCTGTTTGTATGTCTTTAATATCCTCAAGAGGTGGCTTATTTTTTACGGTTATGTTAATTGTTTTTTCAGGAGCCTTTTTGTAATCTTTGTGAAGCTCAGATAATGGTTTGTTATTATGTTTTATAACCGATAAAACCGCCAAAGCCGTAATAATGCCATCACCCGTTGTGTTTAAATCGGAAAGAATAATATGTCCGGATTGCTCACCGCCAAGATTAAAACCGCCTTCAATCATTCTTTTGGCAATGTGTTTATCACCTACATCAACCCTTTCCAATTTTATATTCTCTTTTTTTAGAAATTCTTCAAGACCAAAATTTGTCATTACAGTTCCGACAACCGTATTGTTTTTTAGTATGCTGCGCTCTTTCATATCCTTTGCAAGGATTGCCAAAATCATATCGCCGTCAATGAGATTGTATCTCTCATCTACCATCAAAACTCTGTCGCCGTCGCCGTCAAAGGCTATTCCGACGTCAGCTCTATACAATCTGCATGCATCCTTTACTGCACTTGGGTATGTTGAGCCGCACTTTTCATTTATGTTTGTGCCTTTTGGTGTGCTGTTAATGGTCACAACATCTGCGCCGAGTTCTTCAAAAATCATGGGTGCAACCTTGTATGTTGCTCCGTTTGCACAATCAAGAACAATTCTTAAGCCTTCTAAGTTCATCGAATAGGGCAGGGCATCTTTTGCAAAAACTATATATCTTCCAAGGGTGTCCCTGATTCTGAATGCTCTTCCAATTTCGTTACCCAACGCACCTTTTTTGTTCAATTCATCATTGAATATATATTTTTCAATAAGTTCTTCTGTTTTTAAATCTATCTTTAATCCTTTGTGTGAAAAGATTTTTATGCCGTTATCATCATATGGATTATGGCTTGCAGAAATAACAACACCGGCATCAGCCCTCATACTTCTAACCAAAAATGCTATTGCAGGTGTTGGCATTGGCCCTACAAGATAGGCATCAGCACCCATAGAAACAATACCGCTTGTCAATGCTCCCTCTATCATGTATCCCGATAGTCTTGTATCTTTTCCTATTATAATTTTGCTTTTTTTATTTTTGCTGTTCCCAAGAGCAAAAACAAGAGCCTGTCCAAGCCTGTATATCAAATCCCCTACAAGTGGATAGAGGTTTGCTTTTCCTCTTATGCCGTCTGTTCCAAACAATTTCATAGGTTTGCTCCCGTGTACTTAATGGTAAGGGTTGCTATCAACAGATATATAAACAGCCCCATAATATCGTTTAGTGCCGATATAAACGGTGATGCTGCAACAGCCGGGTCAACATTTATCTTTTTCAGACCAAGCGGAAGCATTGCACCGATTATTGTAGATAAAAACATTGATAAAAACAGTGAAAGGGATACAACAACAGCAAGATGTAGGCTGTGTTGAAAGATAAATGCCATAATAAATCCCAAGAATGCAAACAAAATACCGATGGAAAGTGCTGTTTTTACCTGTTTTTTTATGATGAGCCATATTCCGCTTTCGTCAAATTTTCCTATTGCAAGTGCACGAACTACAATTGTTTGTGACTGTTGTCCTGTATTTCCACCAAGAGCCATAATCAGAGGCATAAAGAATGCCAAAGATATGGCAGTCTTTAATGTTCCATCAAAGAGTTTCAAAACACTGCCCGATACAGATTCACCAAGCAAGCTCATTATTAACCAAGGTGCCCTGTATTTTATTATATTCAAAACGCTTGTTTCCTCCATCTCCTCTTCGGATGTACCTGCAAGTTTATAGATATCCTCGGTTGTTTCTTCTCTTATAACATCAATAATATCATCAACATTGATAACGCCTACAAGTCTGTTTTTGTTATCTGTTACCGGTATGGATAAAAGGTCGTATTTTTCAACAATTTTTGCAACCTCTTCCTGATCCATATCAGTTCTTACAGATATGGCATTTGTGTTTGTTATATTTTCTATTCTTTGATCACTGTCGGCCGTTATCAATGCCCTTAGTGTAACAACACCGATTAGATGATTGTGTTTGTCAACTACATAGACATAAATTATTCTTTTTTCCTTGCTTGCTTTTCTTATTGCCTCGATTGCCTCTTCAACCGTTAGGTCTTTGTTTATGGCGAAGAACTCCGGATTCATGATACCGCCTGCGGTATCCTCCGGATATTTCGCTAAAGATGCCATACTCTCTTTCAATTGTGGATTAATATACTGTCTGATTTCCTCTGCAAATTCCTCATTCAGTTCTTCAAATATGTCTACTGCTTTATCAATGGATACATTCTCAAGTATTGCTGCAACATCCTTAGGCGAGAAACTTTCGAGTATGGTTGCTGCCATTGTGTAGTCATCAAGATACTCTATAGCTTCTGCTTTGAGTTTTATATCCTGAACATTCTTGATTAGCAGAATTCTCTCATCGGGTGCAAGATTTTGCATTATTTTTGCAATATCTGCAGGGTGTAGTTTTTTTATTATGTTAACAGCGTTTGTTATTGCATCTTTTCTTATAAATTTTCTTATGGCTTGAACAAGAATCTGTGTGCTGCCGTGTTCTTTATCCATTTAATACCTTGGGTCTAAATATTCTTTAATCATAGCTTCTTTTTTTGTCCATCCTTCCTTAACCTTTACCCATAATTCCAGAAACACTTTAGAGTCCAAAAAACGCTCCAAATCAATTCTTGCCTGCTGACCTATATCTTTTATGAGTTTGCCGTTTTTGCCTATTATTATCATTTTGTGTGTTTTTCTTTCAACTATTATGTTAGCCTTTATGTAATACATATTTTTTTCTTCTCTAAATTTCATCTCATCAACAACAACGGCTGTATGGTAGGGTATCTCTTTACCGACAAGATTCATAATCTTTTCTCTGATAATTTCTGCAACTATAAATCTTTCTGTCTCTGTGCTTATTATGTCGTCTTCATAATATTGTGGACCCTCATCAAGAAGATTTAAGATGGCGTTAAGTATTTTTTCTTTTACATCAGGTGAATTGATAAGTGATGTTTCGATTATATTTTCAAAATTTACCTTGCCTGTAAACTTTTCTTTTATTTGCTCTATTTGTTCTTTTTCCATTAGATCGATTTTGTTTATAATAAGAATAGCTTTTTTGTTTTTTTTGTTAATTTTCTCAAGATAATTCTCTATTGTTTCATCAATTTCACCGTGATTGTCTGTAAGAACGACTGCAACATCAAAATCATCCAAAGCCTCGTCTATAAATTTAAGCATTGCTGCATTTATCTTTTTGTTTGAAAAGTGCGCTCCCGGTGTATCTATAAAAATAATCTGGTAATCATCGCCGTTTAGTATGCCTTTGAC
>JALWEJ010000040.1 GCA_027014115.1 Desulfurellales bacterium | reverse complement strand
TCATAAGGGTAGCAGGCTACCCTTATGAATGGTTGAGTAAGTTTGTGAGCCTGTATATATTTAGTAAGGGTGGTAAGTATGTGTGGACCAGTTACCGAAATTCAGGTTAACACAAGCGGTAAAAATATTGACTTAGTGTAAGTTTTATGGTAGTAGTGTCTTTGAATTTTTGATTGCGAGGAGGAAATGCAGTGGCAAATCACAAATCGGCAATAAAGAGAGCCAAACAGGCAGAAAAAAGATATGCAAGAAACAAGGTATACAGAACAAGACTCAAGAATATCTTAAAAGAAACAAGGTTTACACTTGACAACGAAGAAAATAAAGAAGTAATAGATGCACAACTTAAAAAAGCTGAAAAAATCATCAGAAAGATACATACAAAAGGCATAATCCACAAGAACAAAGCCTCAAGGCTCATCTCAAGGCTCTATAAAAGGGTTCACTCCAAAGCCTTATAAACAGGCGCTTTGGAGTTTTCTTTATTTTTTAAGCCTGCGTTTTATTTAACCCATAACTTTAATTTTATATAATCGATAAAATTTTTTATAGGTAATAAAATTATATCTTGACTATTAAACAAAGAAGGCTATTACTGTGTATGCGAAAATTGTAAAAAAAGTTTTTGGAGGTGATATATATGCCTTTGGGTGACAGAACAGGTCCTACAGGATTAGGAGCACGAAGCGGAAGAGGTTTGGGTTTGTGTAACGGATATGCTGCACCTGGCTATCTGAATGCAGGTTATGGATACGCAAGAGGAGCCGGATTTGGCAGAGGTATGGGATATGGCCGAGCAAGAGGTTACGGATACGGCAGAGGTTTTGGATTCCGTGCAGGATGGGGGTATGGATACGGCTACCCTCAAGCGGTACAGCAGCCAACAAAAGAGGATGAAAAAAACATCTTGGAAGCAGAAATTGTAAGACTAACAGACACTCTGGAGAGTCTCAAAAAAAGATTAAACGAATTGAAAAGCTAAGATTGGCTAGTCTGCCCCTCGAGTCAAATCGAGGGGTATTTTTTTAAACAAAATTTATTGAAAAAGGAGCGTACAAAAGTATGAGAGTAATGATAACCTCAAGAGGAGAAAATCTTGATTCACAGATGGACGAAAGATACGGAAGAAGCGAATATTTTATCATATACGATACAGACAGCGATAGTTTCGAGGCTGTAAAAAACCCCTTTTTGAACGATCAGGGGGGTGTCGGAATATCTGTTGCAAAATTCACACTGGAAAAGGGTATTGATGCTATAATTTCCGGAAGTTTTGGTCCCAACGCTCAAGATGTATTGAAAGGCTCAGGCATAAAGCTCTATTCGGTCAAGGGCGGGGTTGTTTCTGAACTTATCAACTCATTAAAAGAGGGCAAATTAGAAGAATTTAAATAAAAAGGGAGAAGAAATGAAAATAGCCGTAGCAAGCGGAAAAGGCGGAACAGGCAAAACAACTATCTCAACTATGCTTGCGTATGCAGCAGATAATGCCCAGTATATAGACTGCGATGCAGAAGAGCCGAACGGACACATATTCCTAAAGCCGCAAATAGAAAAGGTTGAAAGTTTTGCGCTGCCCGTTCCGCAAATAAATACAGATACATGCACATTTTGCGAAAAATGCTCAAACGCCTGTGTATACAAAGCTCTCGTGATTGTCCCGCAAATAAAAAAGGTCATGTTCTTTGATGAGCTTTGTCATTCATGCGGAACATGCAGTTATGTCTGCCCTGTTGAGGACGCTTTGGTTGAAATTGACAAAGAGATAGGCAAAATCCAAACAGGACATGCAGGCGGTATATCTTTTGTTGAGGGTATCTTGAATATAAAAGAGGCAAGTGCAACACAGCTGATAAACCGCCTAAAGAAGTATGCAGACAAAACAAAAACGGTTATCTTCGATTCGCCTCCAGGCACAAGCTGCACGGTTGTTGCAACGCTTGAGGATGTGGATTTTGTTGTGCTTGTTACAGAACCGACACTGTTTGGTTTGAGCGACCTAAAACTTGCCGTTGAGCTTGTTAAGGATATGAAGATACCGTTTGGCATTATAGTCAATAAACACGATGATTTTGTTGATTTGATTGAAAAATATGCGCAGGAGGAAAATATAGAGATACTCTACAGACTGCCGTTTTCAAAAGAATTTGCAAAAAACTACTCACAAGGAAATCTGCCGTTTGATGACTACAAAGATGATTTTAAAAACGTACTCAAAACAATAGAGGATAGGATATGAGTAGAGAACTTGTAATAATAAGCGGAAAAGGCGGAACGGGCAAAACAACACTGACATCAAGCTTTGCATATCTTATGAAAAACAAAATTATAGTTGACGCTGACGCCGATGCTGCCGATATGTATATACTTATGGAACCCGAAATAAAAAGAAAAGAGTTCTTTAAGGGCAACAAACCGGCAAAGATAGATTCAGATAAATGTACAAAATGCGATATATGCAGACAGCTTTGCAGATTTGATGCTATCTACATAGACGACAACGAAAACTATGTCGTAAACGAAATGAAATGTGATTCGTGCGATTTATGCAGGCTTGCATGTCCTGCTCAAGCCATAGAGATGGTTGATACAATAAGTGGCGAATGGTATGAATCGGAAACACCGTACGGTATAATGGTTCATGCAAAACTCTATCCGGGTGCTGAAAACTCAGGAAACCTTGTGACTATGGTCAAACACAGAGCTCACATACTAAGCGAAGAGAAGGGCATAGAATATATTTTGGTTGACGGTTCACCAGGTATAGGATGTCCTGTTATATCCACCATATCGGGAGCAAATTTTGTTGTTGTTGTAACAGAGCCTACACAATCTGGGCTTCACGATTTAGACAGGGTAAGACAGCTTTGCGATTCATTCAAGGTAAAAACAGGGGTTGTGGTAAACAAATACGACCTAAATGAGGATGTTGCAAACCAAATTGAGAATTTCACACAAGAAAAAGGAGGCATATTTTTGGGAAGAATACCATTTGATGTAAATGTCCCAAAAGCCATTGTAAACAAGGAAATACCGTACGTCTCCTGTGATTCTATAAAAAAACCCATTGAAGAAATATTTAACAAATCTATGGAGAATCTATGAGTATAAAAGAGCAAGTATTGGAGAAACTAAAAAGCGTTTATGATCCGGAACTTAAAGAGGATGTTTTGACTTTAAAGCTTGTATATGACCTTGATGTCGATGAAGAAAACGGTGTAGTTAGCATAAAATTTAGACCGACAGTTGAAAACTGCCCTGTAGGGCTGCAGCTTTCTATTGCCATCAAAAAGGCTATTTTGTCTGTTGATGGTGTAAAAAAAGCCAATGTAGGGGTCGAAAACTTCATTTGGGCAAAAGAGGCCGAAGAATTCTTAAAAGCACTCGATAAATAATTTTAAAGGGGCGGCTATATCCTGCCCCTTTTTACCTATCCATTTATAATAGCAGTACATAAAAAACAAGAAAGAAATTTTAAAAAATAATATCATTTTGCTATAGATAAACACTGTATAAAAACTATCAAGATTTTATTTTTATTTAAATTATTATTCTTAATTATATGACGCTTTTATTATGTATAAGTATAAATTTTTAATATTAGGATGTGGGATTTAAAAAAACTAAAGCTTATCTTGACGGGCATTTCTTTAGCACCGCTTTCTTCATGCGAAGTAGCCAGTATACACACTGTGCACGAAGGTGCAGCCGTAACGCAAAAAGATCTTATGGAAACTCCATAGGAACACAACAGGAAAATATTCTTACAAAATTCGGTGAGCCCAACAGAACATCTTTTATGACAGTCAACGACAAAAAAGAAGACGTATTGTTCTGCTGCTGGAAAGAAGGAACCAGTGGAACAATACTTGTCGGACTGGCAGGTTCAACAAATACAAAAGCAAAATGTGAAACACTTGTATTTAAGGACGGAAAACTCGTGTATAAAGGTATAGGAAAAGGTGCAAATGCAGACTATAAAAATAAAACAAGAAGAGGTTATAAAACACCTCAGATGGCTCAAAAGGACTAAATGGAAAAAGCAACCAAAATCCACACCCCTTCGGAAAGTATTTTTCACATAGTCTTGGAAAGCAGTTTTCCCATACCTATGGAAAACAGAATTCACACCCCCTTGGAAAATAAAATTCCCATACATTT
>JALWEJ010000039.1 GCA_027014115.1 Desulfurellales bacterium | reverse complement strand
TTTCTGTTATAATAGTTTTATGAAAAATTTTTTAAAATTTATTTTTATTGCCAGTATATTTATTTTTGCACATAATACTTTTGCAGAGGAAATACAAAATTATGATGTTGATATTAATCTCCATAAGGATTCATCGATGACGGTAACAGAAACTATTGATTATGATTTTGGAGATTTGCAAAAACATGGGATTTTTCGTTTTATTCCTTTAACTTTTGAAGTTGAAGGACAAAAGAAAATGTATGGTTTGCAACAACGAACTTTAAAAATTGAAAATCTTTCTGTGCAACGAGATGGGGTGCCAGAATCTTATTTCAAGAAAGAAAAAGATGATAATGGAAATTACTTTATTAAAATAGGAAAAGCAAATGAAACGATAACAGGTCTACACCGTTATAAAATAACATATGATGTTTTAGGTTCTCTTCGCTATTTTGATACCTATGATGAAATATATTGGAATGCTATTGGTTTAGATTGGAAGGTTCCTATTCGTCAGGCAACTGTCCGTTTACACAGTGACGGTATTCCTTTTAAAAATATATCTTGCTATGTTGGAAAACTCAAAGATACAAAAAAATGTTTAATAGAAAATGATAATAATGAAATTATTTTTTCACAGAGTGAACTTGGTGACCACGAAGGAATGACAGTTGCTGCATCTTTTGATAAAGGTATTGTGCCACAAGTGGAATTTTATGTATTTACACCAAAAGCATTTGCCTTAGCTATGCTTTCATTTTTAGTAATACTTTTTGGTGGAGTGTGGTATTGGGTGCGAAAATACCAGAGAAAATATTTTTCCTATGACCCAATTCATCCACGCTATACACCACCAGAAGATTTTGATGCCATAGAAACAGGATATCTGATTGATAGAAAATTAGACCCACGAGATATTTCTGCCGGAATTATACAACTTGCTCGTGATGGCTATATTACGATTGAGAAAATTGAAAACAAAGCTTTTATAGGGAGTGTTATAGATTATAGATTTACTCTTAAAAAAAATGTCGAAAATTCTGATAGCAAATTTTCAAAAATAAGAAAACATTTACTGCGATTACTTTTTTTTGATGATAAAAGTTCAATAGAAGATTCTATCGTAGAAGATACTTCTTCTTTAAGAGAGAAAAATATCAGTTTAAATGTAGAGTCTAATTCGTTAATGAGTAAAATAGCAAAAAAGAATAATAAGCTGCAATCAGTTTTAATTGAAGAAGAAATCGAAGCTTTTAATGCTGATAAGATAGAAAAAAATAAAACAGTGGAAGTAATCATCTTATTATATAAGATTTTAAATGCCATTTTGATAGTTTATTTGTTCGCCGGTATTGAAAATGCTCCAATATATTTAAAAGTTCTTATTGTTCTCCTTTTTATATTTTCGTTTTTTTCAAATAAACTTAGTCGTCGCTATACCAAAAAAGGTTGGGAAACAAAACATGCTATAGAAGGGTTTAAGTTGTTCCTCTCTATGACAGAAAAAGAACGCTATGAGTTCTTTAATAATACAGCGGATAATCCACAGGAATTTATGGAATACTTACCCTATGCTATTGCTCTTGGTGTAGAAAAAAAATGGGCGAAACAATTTGAATCAATTACTATTCCGCAACCAGAATGGTATCACGGAAGTAGCGGTCCTTTTGTTGCTACAGCTTTTGCTGATGAAATGTCGTCATTTTCAAGAAGTGTAACATCATCGGTTGCGACGAAGGCTTCGAGTGGGTCTGGGTCTGGAGGTGGTGGATTTTCTGGTGGGGGGTCAGGTGGAGGAGGAGGCGGCTCCTGGTAATGTTAAAATTCAAAAATGAGCGAACTACTTCGTTATTTTGGACGCTCGTCACTCACGGTATTTCTATACCGCTCACTCCTCGCGTCCAAAATGCCTCGTATTTCATCTCATTTTTGAATTTTAATATAAAGTTAGAGTACTTTAGAAAAACTAAAGTACTTTTTCATTTTGCCTCGAACTATCTGCCATTTTTTGCGTTTTTATTTTATCTTGAATTATTTATAATTTTTTTGAGTGGTCTCAAATTTATGAAGTTTGATTATATATATTTATAATGTTTATTGGCTAATAATGAGTGAGTAATATAAAAAGGGCAACATATGTTGCCCTTATGAGGGGTGTTCCACCTTATTAAATATTATTTCCGCCGAGGATTTTCCTCGCAGTTTTCTTAAACCTTTCTTCTCTTTCCTTTCTCTTTCTCTCCTCCTTCATTTTTTTCCTCTTCATTCTTTCCTCTTCTTTTTTCTTCCTCTCCATTTCTCTCTTCATTCTTTTTTCCTTCTTCATTTCTAACTCTTTTTCAAGTAAAAATTCAAATAAAGATAGATACTCTTTTTCTTTTAAAGATATTGCTAAATTAATTCTATTTTTCTCAATATCTTTTGGAAGTTGATAACCTAAAAGCTCTTTTAAAGAGGCTTTTCCTGTTGTTTTTACAAAAAGATAGATTTGATACAAATCACTCAAATATTTAATAAAACTTGCTAAAAACCTTCTAAAATCAACTTTTTCAAGCAAATTGTTTAATTTATCTAAAAACTCCTCTCCTCTTAAAATAGCAACAAAAATATCTTCAAAGCTATCTTCTTTATAGATAAAAACTAACTTTTCTACATCTTGAAGATTAATTTCTTGTTTATAGTTTGCAAGTTTTTCTATCTCTTTTTTTAAAAAAGAAGGCTCAACACTTTTTGCTAAAAAAAGTTTTGCTTCTTGAGAAATTTTAAGAGAATTTTGTTTAGCAAGATCGTCAATATATAAAACTATTTCTTTATGTAAAAAAAACTGTACCCACTTACTGCAGATCTGAGACTAGTTTTTATTCCACATGTCTCGAGTGTCTCAGCAATGTGTCAAAGATTTACTGCTAACAGTAAGCTACTGTACTTTGAAAAGGTGTCTGTTAGCTTTTCTAAAGCTACCATTTTTGCTTTACACCTTGCAGAGATTACCACAAGTTTGTATGTATGAAAGACACTCATACAGCATTGAGACACAAAACTTCACATATCAAACACTAGTTTTCTACACTTTGATAGTTTGTGGTTCAGGCGACATTTGACTAGGGAACTTCATAAAAAGAATGTATAATATGCTTTTTACTCGAGGTTAATTTTGCACGTTTTTTTGCTCTTTTTAATAAACGGACAAGGCGCCAAACCTTTCTTCTTGTATGGCAGAGTCCTCGTGCCATCAGCGTGTATGTGTCTCTGATCCAGAACTTCATGAGTCAGTGGCTTCACAGTGATCACTTTCATATCCAGGACGTCGCCAGAATTCTTGATCAAGCTGACCGTGTGCTCATGAGTTGCGTTCACGACATTCTCACCATTAATCTGGAAAATAAGTAGAACTTCCTCTTACACAAAGTGACAGGTGAAACAAACTGGACAGCTGACTGACCAACCAAAATGACAGACGAAAACATCCGTCAGACCAAATTTGGCAGGACTTGGTTCTAGATTTTGTGACCAACTGCACTGACAGCTTTGGCCACAGAGTCAACCATTATGCGAGTGAAAGGCTCTTTTTTTTGTGAAGAAGCCAACTGAACAGAATATCGGGTGACAGTGTCTCTGCGACGGGTGGTGTCCTGCGATCAGCATCGAGCAGAGGGCAAATGAATCAAGAAGACGCACAATTACAAAGAATGCTGCCAGAAAATAAAACTTTACTGAAGTTTTATTATTATGGCTACAGGGTAAAACCAAACTATGAATCTCACAGTAATCATGGCTGAGAATTTCTGCAGGTGATGTCTCAAATTATAGAAATTATCACCGTTTTGAAATACGAAAAATTCCACTGCTTTGCTTTATGCAAACAACAAGATCACAGAGAGTGTTAAGTAAATAAGTGATCAGGTTTCATAAACATTCACATTTACATTAAACTGTCTGTTTGCTAACACGCCTATACAGAAGTGTGCATGTTTGTGTGTGTGTGTGTGTGTGTGTATATCTATGTGTATATCTATGTGTGTGAATGTGTGTGTGTGTGTGTGTGTGTGTATAAGCATATATACTGTGTGTAAATATGTGTATGCACGTGTGTGTATATTTGTGTGTGTGTGTGTGTGTGTGTGTGTGTGCACATGCGCAAACATGTCTGAGTGTGCGTGCGTGTGTGTGTGTGTGTGTGTGTATGTATGTATATATATATATATATATATATAAAAGCATATGTGCCTTAAAGCAAACTCCTTACAGATTATAT
>JALWEJ010000038.1 GCA_027014115.1 Desulfurellales bacterium | reverse complement strand
TTTGTGTATACTTTTTCATGAGCATATCCTCCTTAGTAAGTTTGTTTTTTACAGTTTCATTTTACTAAAAGGATATGGCTCATTGCCAGATGAATTCATCTGGCAATGAGCCATACACAAGATTTGGTTATAACTCGACCTTAGGTGTTGTTGGAGATGTTTTGGCAGATAGAACACCCATGGTCTTTGTAAGTTATTCGGACTTATCTTTTGCTCTTTTTGGCATAATACTTGTATTTATTACAAAACAACAAAAACAGATATAAGTAACAGTATTGTTGTAAAAATATCTGATGCGATAGAACTTGCAGCATTTACAGTTATAGGTGATAGGTAGGACTAAACCACAATTTTAATGCTGCAGGTGTTGTGTTTCTTGGCATTGTAACCGGTGTTGGCGGTGGTTTGATAAACGATATTCTAACATTGAAAATTCCAATGGTTTTGAGTGAGGATTTTTATGCCACATGTTCCATAGCTGGTGCTATTTTGTTATACATACTTGCTGTTTTAAATTTTAACTAAAATTTTGTATCATATATTGTTTTTTATTGTTTTGATATTGAGAATTCTTGCAATAGTCTTAAAGTGGCAGCTTCCAAAATCAAAGGCAGGATAAACCTGCCCATTTATTCACAGATATTTATAAGCTTTATTTCCTATATCTTTTCTATAATGCATACCCTCAAAATTTATCATTTTTATAGTATTATAGGCTTTCTCTTGAGCTTTTTTAAAATCCTTGTCAATGCCCACAACATTTAGAACCCTTCCGCCGTTTGTTACAATCTTGTCATTACACATCTTTGTGCCGGCATGGAATACATAGACATCTTCAAGTTTTTCAACATCTTCCAAGCCTTCTATAACCTTACCTTTTTCATAACTTGAAGGGTATCCTCCGCTTGCTGCAACAACACTAACCGCATAGGCATCTTTCCATTTAATTTCTTTGGATTTTAACGTCCCGTCAATGGTGGATAAAAATATCTCAACTATATCACTATCCATCAAAGGCAGTATTGCTTGTGTTTCAGGGTCTCCGAACCGGCAGTTAAATTCCAAAATAGACGGATCTTTGTTTTCATCTATCATTAAACCGGCATACAAAACACCTTTATACTCAATACCCTCTTTTTTAAGCCCTTCTATTGCCCTTTCCATAAAGTTTTCGATTATTTCATTCTCAAGGTTTTTATCTACAATGGGCGCTTTGGCATAAACACCCATACCACCGGTATTTGGACCTTTGTCTCCTTCATAAACAGGCTTATGGTCTTGAGCTGCTATCATAGGCAGTATATCCTTACCGTCTGAGAATACCAAAAAAGACGCCTCTTCGCCAACAAGATATTCCTCTATAACAACGCTGCTTCCTGCATCACCGAATCTTTTGTCAAGAAATATATCCTTTAAAGCACCTATTGCTTCATCTTCGGTCTGAGCTACAGTAACGCCCTTGCCTGCTGCTAAACCGTCAGCTTTAACAACAATTGGCGCTCCTTTTTTTCTTACATACTCTACAGCATCGTCGTAATTGTCGAAATTTTCAAATTCAGCTGTCGGTATAGAGTATTTTTTAAATATATATTTTGCAAACGATTTACTTGCCTCAATTTTTGCAGCAGCTTTTTTAGGACCAAAAGCCTTAATTCCTTCTTTTTCAAGCTCATCAACCAAACCCTCAGCCAAAGGATTCTCAGGTCCAACAACAACCAAATCTATACTGTTATCTTTTGAAAATTTTACAATCCTTTCAATGTCCTCAGCCGATATTTCTATATTCTCGGCTATCTTGGATGTTCCTGCATTACCGGGCAAACAAAAAAGTTTTTCGCATAAAGCCGATTCGTTTATCTTGTAAGCTAAAGCATGCTCTCTTCCACCGGAACCTACAACAGCTATTTCCATAAAAATCCCCCCCCGTTTTTTTAACTTTAAGTTTATATTTTTTGAAATCCTATTTCAAGTTGGTTAATTATTGTCTAAAGCAGCTTCTCAACAAACCTCAACGCCTCTTTTTTTGTGCAGATTTTTCCCGTTATATAAGCTTTTTTTACTTCATTTATAATAAAATTCAACTGCTTTTTGTCAATATGGTTAAATGCATCAAGTATTTCTTGTCCGTTTAAAATGGGTTTTTCATTCAGCTTTGGTTTTATTTTGTTGTAGTATGAGACTGCCATAAATCTTAGAAAATCAACATAGACTTCCCTTTTAACAGCAGATATTTTGCCTTTTGCCAAAGTATCCGCCAAAGCAAAGAAGAGCAAATCTATACCGTATTCACCATATTCCAAAAAATAATCGACAATTTCTTCAAAACCAAGCTCACCCTTATCCCAAATTGAAAAAATGTATGAAGGCTCAATATGTTTTTCTATAAAAAATTTTGTAAGTTTTGTAATATGCTTTCCGAAAGAATATTGTTTAGCATAAATCTTAAACAGTTCTGAACTTTTGGTTTCATGGTGAGGAAATCTAACCTTTCCGTCTTGTGTTACTATTTTTGAAAATGGTTTGCCTGCATCATGGAAAAGTGCTGCAAGCTTTAAGGATACAAGCACCGCACCCTTATTTGCGCTAAAATGAACAAGATATTTTCTGTAGCATTTACCCAATATCTTATCCAACCTATTAAAGGACCATTCTATAAAGTTATAAACACTCAATGAGTGGGTTTTTACATCAAAAAGATGGTGTTCACTCTGTATACAGCCGTTTGTTAGAGATAAATCTTCAAAAATTGAATCTATAACACCGGCTTTATCCATTAATAAAAGATAAGCAAATGTGTTGTTTAAGGATAAAAATTTTTTCAGCTCATCTGTTATTCTTTCGCTTGCTGCATGCTTTAGAAGGTAACTGTCTTTTTGGGCAATTTTAAAGGTAAAAGGCTCAATATCAAACCTATTTAGAGCAGCAAGCCTGAACGCCCTTATTATCCTTATAGGGTCATTTTTAAAACAGTTATCATGATTGATTCTGATGACTTTTTTTGTAATATCATCTCTTCCGTTAAGAGGGTCTATAATAATATCATTATCAAAATCGTATGCTATGGAATTAATTGTAAAATCTCTCTTTCTTAGGTCATCTTCTATGGTTGCACCTCTCGGCTTTGTTATATCAATGGTCTTTATTCTGCAAAATATTCTAAATGTTTTAAGTTTTTTTTCGTATTTAATATATTTACATTTCAGTTGAGAGGCAAACTGTACGGCAATCTTGTCTAAATCACCAAATACAACAAAATCATAATCTTGCGTTTCTTTATCGAGAAAAAAATCCCTTACAGCACCGCCTACAAGATATATCTTTGCATTGTTGGCTTTTGCTATATTGCATAAATTGTTAATGTATAAGTCAATTATTTTTTCCCTCCTCATAGTACATTATTATACCATATAGAGCCGTCAAAATAAACAAGATTTATAAAATTAAATAACAGTTGGTATAATTCCCATACTATTTCCTGCACTTTTGGATAATCACAACCGTTGCAATAGCTTGTTTTTCTTGACAAAACAGTTGATTATAAAGATACTCAAACGACAGTTTTTTAACGGAGGGTGATGATTGGAAATTTTAAGGGGTTTTAAGGATACTTTACCGACAGATATGGAAAAATGGCATAGATTGGAAAAAGCTGCAAAAGAAATACTTGAATCATTTGGTTTCAAAGAAATTCGAACACCGATTTTAGAGAAAACTTCACTCTTTGCAAGGGGTGTGGGCGAAGCTACCGACATTGTCGAAAAAGAGATGTATACCTTTTTTGATAAATCAAATGAATCCGTAACAATGAGACCCGAGGGTACAGCAGGTGTTGTTCGTTCATACATAGATAACCATCTTGAGAATTTACCCTATAAAAAATTCTACTACATTGGTCCCATGTTTAGATACGAAAGACCACAAAAAGGAAGACTGAGGCAGTTTAATCAAATAGGCGTTGAGGTTTTTGGTATCGAAAATCCTTCAATAGATGCAGAACTTGTCTACATGGACAAAATGATGCTTGAAAAACTGGGTATTGAAGATTTGAGAATAGAGATAAACAACATAGGCTGCAGAAAATGCAGACCCGAGTATATGAATGAATTAAAAAGCTATTTTAAAAAACATGAGGAATCGTTGTGTGAAGACTGCAGACGAAGGCTTGATAAAAATCCGTTAAGAATACTTGACTGTAAAAATAAAGAATGTAAAGCTGTTGCTAACAAAGCGCCAAAAATTACACAATTTGCTTGTACAGACTGCAAAGACCACTACAATAAAGTAAAAGAAAGACTTCAAAGTCTTGATATAAAATTTACAGAAAACCCCCATCTTGTGAGAGGGCTTGATTACTATACAAAATTTGTTTTTGAAATAATAACCGACAAATTAGGTGCTCAGGGAACAGTCTCGGCAGGTGGAAGATACGATGGACTCGTTGAAGAACTCGGTGGAAAAGATACGCCAGGCATCGGTTTTGCCTCAGGCTGCGAAAGACTTGTAGAGCTTTTGAAAACCAAAGAAGAAAAGCTTTTTGATTATTACATAGCAAATCTAAACAGTGACGAATATGCACTCGATATTGCAAAACAACTTATAAAAACAACCAAAAAACGGGTGTATGTTGAATACGAAAAAAGAAGCTTAAAAAGCATGATGAAAAAAGCAGGAAAAATAAATGTATCTTATGTTGTTATTATAGGAGAAAATGAAAAGAATAACAACAAGGTCATATTGAAAAATATGGATAATTCAACACAAAACGAATATGATTTGAAAACTTTTTTGGATAATGAGGTGAAAAGATGGCTGTAGATGGTATGGTTAGAACACACTATTGTGGAGATGTAAGATCTTCAGACATAGATAAGGATGTTGTACTGTTCGGTTGGGTACAAAACTGGAGAGACCACGGCGGCGTTATATTTATAGACCTAAAAGACAGAGAGGGTCTTGTGCAGATAGTTTTTGACCCGTCGGTTGATAAGGAAAATCATAAAGAAGCATCAAAGCTTAGAAGTCAATACTGCATTGGTGTTAAAGGAACAGTCAGACACAGACCTGAAGGAACGGTTAATCAGAATCTAAAAACGGGAGAAGTCGAGGTTGTAGTCAAAGAACTCAAGGTTTTCTCAGAAAGCGATACACTGCCGTTTCCGGTTGAAGAGTATGTTAATGTCAATGAAGAACTGAGACTAAAATACAGATACTTAGACCTAAGAAAACCAAGAATGCAGAACAACCTTATGACAAGATACAAAGGCTCTTTTGCCACAAGAAAATATCTTGATTCAGAAGGCTTTATAGATATTGAAACACCCATTTTGACAAAGAGTACACCCGAAGGAGCAAGGGATTTTCTTGTTCCAAGCAGATTATCTCAAGGTAAATTCTATGCCCTGCCTCAGTCACCACAGTTGTTCAAACAGCTTCTGATGGTTTCTGGTTTTGATAGATACTATCAAATAACAAAATGCTTCAGGGATGAAGATTTGAGGGCGGACAGACAACCTGAGTTTACACAAATTGACCTTGAGATGAGTTTTGTTGAAGAAGAAAATGTCATGAGAATCACAGAGGGCATCATTGCAAGCGTATTCAAAGATACAATCGGAATAGACGTAAAACCGCCTTTCAAACGAATAACATTCCAAGAAGCAATGGATAAGTACGGCTCGGATAAACCGGATTTGAGATTTGGTCTTGAGCTTAAAAACTTGACAGAAATCGCAAAAAAAGCTGATTTTAAAGTATTTAACTCTGTTGCAAATTCAGGCGGACTTGTTTACGGACTAAACGCCGAAGGTTGTATAAACTTCTCAAGAAAAGAAATAGACGATCTAACAAATTTCGTATCCATATACGGAGCAAAAGGACTTGCGTGGATAAAGGTAAAAGAAAACAATGAACTGCAGTCACCCATTGTTAAATTCTTCTCAAAGGAACAGATGGATGAAATATTAAAGGCGTTGGATGCAAAACCGGGTGATTTACTGTTCTTTGTAGCAGACAAACCTAAGGTTGTTTATGATTCATTAGGTGCATTGAGACTTGAGGTAGCAAAAAAACTTAACCTTATGGATGATAATGAATTTAACTTTACATGGGTAACAGACTTTCCTCTCTTTGAGTGGAATGATGATGAAAACAGATTTGAGGCAATGCACCACCCATTCACATCACCCGTTGAGGAAGATTTGCAGTTCTTGGAATCAGATCAGGCAAAAGTCAGAGCAAGAGCATACGACATAACTCTAAACGGTGTTGAGATAGGTGGAGGAAGTATAAGGATTCATAGAAGCGATGTTCAGCAGAAAATGTTTAGGGCTTTGGGTATAAGTGATGAAGAAGCAAGATTGAAATTCGGATTTTTAATAGATGCTTTAAAATTCGGTGCTCCGCCACACGGTGGATTAGCTTTGGGGCTTGACAGACTTATGACAATCATTTTGAAAGAAGAATCCATTAGAGATGTGATAGCTTTTCCGAAAACTCAAAAAGGCGTATGCATGCTGACAGACGCACCAAGTGAAGTAGAAACAAAACAGCTAAACGAATTGGCATTGAAAGTTATAAAAAAGAAAAGTCAGAAATAAAATAACTAAAAAAGGGAGAGAGTTGTTATAACTCCCACCCTTTTTTCAATTTTAGCTTTAAAGTTCTAATTTCTTCTTGCTCTCAAATTCAGTTCTTTTTCGAAATCCATCTCTTTAAATTCAAATTCGCCTCTTTTTTCATCTTTTCTCAATTCTTCATCGTAAGCCCTAAGACTTCTTCTCATAACCTTTGCACTGATTGTTTTCGGGAAAGCCTCCATAAACTCTATTGAACGCGGTCTTTTATAAGGAGCCATATTATCCCTTATAAACCGAAATATATCTAAAGCCGTTTCTCCCTCAGGAACGTAGTCGGGTTTCAAGACTATAAATGCTTTTGGCACTATTCTCCCCCTGTCATCCTCAGTAGGAACAACGGCAACTTCCATAACAGCAGGATGTTCTGAAATCTCACTTTCTACCTCAAAGGGCGAAATTCTGTAATCCAAACTCTTAAATACATCATCCGTTCTTCCTACAAAATAGAAATATCCGTCTTTATCATAATATCCACTATCCCCCGTAAGATACCATGTTCCCTTAAAAATACCTTTATTTACCGTATCATCATCGTAGCTTGCCAATAACCCTGCAGGTCTAACGGGATATGTCTTTACGCAGAACTGTCCATCTGTTTTTTCACCTGCATTATCAAGATGCTCATCCAATATGCCCACCCTATATCCAGGCGCACACCTACCAAAGGAACCTTCTTTTTTAGCCTCACCCACAAAGTCACCTATCAATGCGGTTGTTTCCGTCTGTCCGTAACCTTCTCTAATTTTAACATTCATTTCTTTTTCTAATTTTTTTACAACTTCAGGAACAAGCGGCTCACCTGCGCTTACAAACTCTTTTAGGCTAAATTTATATTTGCTTAAATCCTGAATAGCAAACAACTTTAAAACACTAAAAGGTGCACAAAGAGTATTTACTTTGTATTTTTCTATCATCTCAAGAACAAATTTAGGATCGAACTGCTTATATCTAATCGTTAATATTGTAGCTTCTGCATTCCAGGGTGCAAAAAATGAACTCCACGCAAACTTTGCCCAACCAGGAGAAGATATATTATAGTGCACATCACCTTTTCTCATATTTATCCAATACATCGTTGTTAAGTGTCCTACAGGGTAAATATGATTATGTATAACCAGTTTCGGCTGAGCTGTTGTACCCGACGTAAAAAATTTAAACATAGGATCATTTGTGTATGTTATAAACGGTGAAGAATAAACATCTCTGTGATTGTACGCATTTTTATAACTTACCCAATCGGGTATATCATCTTCCATGTGAGGATTATCCAAAACCTTGCCAACATTTATCAGAGCCTTCAGTTTTCTCAAAGCCTCCATACGCGTTTTCGTTACATTTCCGACATAGGCATTGTGAGCCAGAAGAAATTTTATATTGCCCCTTTCTATCCTATCCGCTATATCTTTTGGGGGAAGTGTGATGGCACCTGGTATAAAAACACCACCGGCTTTTATAATGCCAAGCATAACCTCAAACGTTTCCACCGATGTATCCATGACAACAAAAACATTATCACCCTTCTGCAAACCCAAATCTCTCAAGAAATTTGCCACCTGATTCGATTTTCTTCTCATCTCTTCATAAGTAACCTTTCTCTCTACACCCTCCCCATCAACACAAATCAAGCATAAATTATCGTTATCCTTTGCTATTTTATCGAAATAATCCAAACCCCAGTTAAATTTGCTGACATCAGGCCACTCAAAGTTTTCATAAGCCTCTTTATAATTTTTGGAATTCCACAACAAATCCCTTGCAGCAATAAATTTATCAACATCAGATTTCATAGCACTCCCCCCCTATATCTATTTTATAATTGTAACCATAATTTGAAGCATTATACCCACAAATAGTGTTAAAACCAAAACAGGCCAAATCAAACTCCTCATAAGTTTAGATTCATCTTTTCCCTTTAAACCGATTAAGGATGCGGCATTTGTAATCTTTGAGGGAGTAATAGCACTTGCAATACCACCTGCAACAGCATGTGCAGAATAGGTTGCCATATAAGAGGTGACGCCGATTGTAGCAGCTACTGCACTGTATTGAATTTTAGCAAAGAGAACATTAGAGGCTGTCTCGCTGCCACCGACAAATGCGCCAATTAAACCAAGAAACGGTGAAACCAAAGGATAAAAAATTCCAAATACAGACGCAAATGTATGTCCTATAATTATATCCATATTAAGAATATGAAAATTGGATTGAGGCATAAGTTTTCCGTTTACTATATCCATACCAGACCAAGCCATAACAAAAGCGACAGCAAAAAAGAGAGAGTAAGCCGTAAAAGGACCCCAAACCCTTTTAAGCCACACACTAAAAGCACGCTTAAACTGCTCTTTCGTAGGTTTAATTAAAGGAAGTGAAACAACTATAGAAACTAAAATCCAAAAATATACATGCGCAAAAATATTTAAATCAATTTTCTTGTTCGCAATAATAGTCACAACCTCAAATTTTCCACCAAGTGTAGATAAAATTTTGTGTAAAGTATGGTGGTTACTAACAAATGAAAATAAAAACAAAAACAGCCAAGGAGATATTGAAAGAAAAAAATCCTTATCAAAAACAATTCTCTCATCCGATGAGTGTCTATAGAGCCAATAGGCAACAAGCATTGTAAAAAATCCTGATATAATACCTATAACTTCAACAGGAACAACTCTCGTATAGGCTAAAAACAGAGCGGTCAAAGACAGAACCAAGCCAGACACAACAGCCTGCAGCCAATTGTTTTTTACAGCCTTCCACCCGTCAACAAAAAAGAGCATCATCAAAGCAAAGCCAACAGAAACAACGGGTAAAAAATATGTTATATGCTCTGTAAAAATCCATATAAACTGCTGGACATTTCCAATACCGGGTGGTCTTATACCGAAAGCTCCCCATGCTACATGTGCCGATAATGTTATCGGTATGGACAGTAGTGCAAATGATGTAAGAGGATCATAACATAAAACGGAAATAGCAACCGCAGATATGGGTGCAAAACCGAGCATTACAAAAACAGGTGGAAATAAAGCGGGTGTAACAACACCCAAAGATGTTGCCAGTGAACCAAAACCCATACCCATCAAAAGAGTCTGCTGTACTTTGTCTTTTGTTATCGATTTTATTGTTTTTACAATACGCTCAAGAGCACCTGATTCATGCATAATAAATATCATAAACATTGTAAACGCAACAGCTATAGTAATGGCAAATGCTTTTACAACACCATAAAGGGATGCCCCCAAAACAACCAAAAGCGGTGTTTGAAAATACAGCCAGGCAATAACAACCGCAGAAATCCAACCAACAATAGACATTACAAATCCCGAACCATTAAAAAACAGCATTCCAATCAGAACAATCAGCATAGGCCCTAAAGCCAGCAAAAAATCCATCACTCCCCCTTCAGTCACAATACATATTCATTAACAATTAATTTCTATTTATATACTAACTTGTTAATCAAGGCAAGATTTTTATATAAATCACATAAAAATTTTAAATAGCTATCCACGGAAAATAGAGGAGATGGGAAATAAAGCAAAAACACAAAAACAAAAAAGTAAAGTGTATCAGAAAATACTATAACAACAAGAAATCAAAATGGTGGGCGGTACAGGTTTCGAACCTGTGACCTCTTGCGTGTGAGGCAAGCGCTCTTCCCCTGAGCTAACCGCCCAATTTGTTTTATTATACAAAAAAACAAAAAATAGACAATTCTTTAAAAACAACACGGTTTACATACAAAAATAACTACAATATTCATCTTTGCAATATTCATATCATCTTTTTTTGCACTAATTATGATGATTTTGCTGGTTTAGCTTCTCGGTTTTTTAAAAATTGATTTTACCAAAATAACCATAACAAACGACAAAACAACAATAAAAATGCTTGCAGCCAAACCCTTATTAAAATCCCCTTCTGTCATTTTCAGGTATATATCTATAGGTATATTTGCTGTTTTATAAGCTATACCTCCCCCAACCATCAATGTTGCCCCAAACTCACCAAGACTTCTAAGCCATGTTAAAACAAGACCTGAAAGTATACCGTTAAAAGCCAATTTGAATGTGGTATCGTAAAACGATGAAAAATTTGATGCACCAAGTGTCATGGCTGTACGTTCATAGGTTGGAGGCACAAGCTCAAAGGCGCTTTTTGCACTTTTTACACTAAATGGAAATGCAATAAAAAATTGTGCTGCAACTGCACCGGAAACAGTAAAAATAAAAGAATAAAATCCCTTAACAAACGGAGCATTAAAAAAGGTGAGTAAAAGTGCACCAACAACAAGAGGCGGTATAATCAAAGGCACATCAAAAAAAGAATCAATAATTTTTGAGGAAAAACTATCGCTTCTTGCAAGAAAGAAGCCCGAAGGTATACCAAAAAAAGCAGATAAAAATGTTGCTGCTATTGATGTTTTCAAGCCGAACAGAACAGACGAGATAAACTCCTTATCAAAAAATAGATTAACAACATCCTTAAAACTAACTCTTAAAAAGCCGTATAATATTATGCTCAATACAAACAAGCTCAATATGAGAGCAAAAACAAAAGAAATCTTTGTAAGTTTCATTTATATATTATCTCAAATCCTACCTGTTTATATATATTGAAATGTTTGACAATAAAATCAAAAAGCTCATTTTTAGCTTTCAAGTTTTTACCAAACACAATCTCTGCCAGATAGCCGATTTTTATTTGATTGTACTGTTTGGGTATCTCTATATATTTCATATCGTTATATTTTGCAACAGCATCAAAAATAAGACCTGCATCAACACTGTTTGTGTTGATATAATTTATGATTTGAGATATATTTACAGCCTGAATTTTAACATTTTTTTCAAATTTTTCTCTTTTATCCTTCGGCAGTCTGTTCAAAATATGCATATAAGTTTTACCCAAAGCCATTGTTTTTGGGTTTCCTGCTGCAATAACTACCCCGGGTTTCATCAAATCATCAAAACTTTTTATACCTACACCGCTTGCAAGACCAAAAGCAGGTGTGAGTTTTATAAATTTTACATATTTTTTTATAATACCTTTGGTTTGAGCCATTTTAAAAAATTTCTCGTCTATACATCCATATATATCACCTTTTTTTGACAAAATCATTTTTTGAAGCACCTGCCCTGTTCCACCTGGAATAACTATAACCTTGTCATCATGCGCAACATTAAACATGTTTGCTATTTCTTTTGAGGGTTTCTCAATGGCTGCAGAAACAAACCAAAAAAGCTGTGACGCACTTGCACTAAATGCAGCAAAAACCATACAGAAAATTATTAAAATAGAATACCGTTTCACAATCATTCATCTCCTGCAGTATTGAAACTATTTATAATACAAACTTTTTACAAAAAACCATAGATTCTTTTTTTATTGATACAACTACGGTCTTTCCTTTTTTTACAACCATTTTTTCCAAGATATGCGGCGGGATATTAATAGATATAGAAACATCTTTATCTGTTTTTGTAAAAAGATTGATATACCGCCCCCTAAAGTTAATCTTTTCTATGGTGACATGTATTTTATTTTCTTTTTTGCTGTTGTCTGTATCATCTCTGAGTATCATAATATTTTCAGGCTTTATACACAAAAATTCTGCGTTATTAAGATTTTGTGAGCCCTCAAGCTTTAAACCATTTCTTAAAAAAACATGGCTGCCCCTACACTCTTTAATTTCCCAGATATTTCCAAAGTCAAACAGCCTTGCTGTCTCAACAAATGCAGGCTGCAAAAACACCTTAGCATTATCACCAAATTCAACAACCCTTCCGTTTTTGATTACAACAATCTCCCGACCAAAGACGAAAGCCTCTTCCAAATCATGTGTCACAAAAATCACGGGAATATCAAAGCTCTCAGAAACATCCGCAACAAGCTCCCGAAGCTCTTCCCTTGTCGGTTTATCCAAAGCGCTGAACGGCTCATCAAGAAGCAAAATATCAGGCTTTACAGCAATTGTTCTTAACAGTGCAGTTCTCTGCTTCTGACCGCCGGAAACCTGGTTTGGATATTTTTCAAGACAGTCGGCTATTTTGAACTTTTCTAATAGAGTATAAATATCCATAGGATTTTTTATTCTTCTTTTTTTTATACCGTACTCTATATTTTCTTTTATTGTCATATTGGGAAAAAGTGTATACTCCTGAGGCAGATAGCCGATTTTTCTTGATTGTATAGGCAAATTAACCTTGTTTTTCTGTGAGAAAAAAAGGCTGTCTTTAATCTTCATAGTTCCGCTGTCAGGAGGATAAAAACCAGCAATCATCTTCAAAAGCGATGATTTTCCGCTTCCCGAGCTTCCGAATATTACACATCTATTTGATTCTATGGAAAATTTTAAAGACAAATCAAATCTACCGAGGCTTTTTTGTATATCTATATCAATCAAAATAATCTCCTTTCCAGATTTCGGGAGGCTTGACTGTTTCCAGCTCAAACCCTATCGGCTTATCAATCATAGCCTAAACCTTAGATTTGATAAGCTCGGAGATATTTACAGGTTAACAGAAAAATCTACTCAAATCAATAAAAAAACTACTTATATCAGCAAAAAACAACCATATAACATGGAGTCTGTTGTTTAACAGTAAAGCACATACTTGGTAACTGGTCCACACATACTTACCACCCTTACTAAATATATACAGGCTCACAAACTTACTCAACCATTCATAAGGGTAGCCTGCTACCCTTATGATATCTTCCAATAGTAAGGTTGGAAACCTT
>JALWEJ010000037.1 GCA_027014115.1 Desulfurellales bacterium | reverse complement strand
GTAAACCCCTCCATTAGAATTAAATATTTTACTTCTCTGTGATACTTAGATGGATTTTACATTTGATGATGACAATAACATTGTCATTGCATCACAGTCTGGGGTTTACACAAAATGTGGGGGGGTCGAAAAATTACATCAAGCCGGCATACTTCATGATATAGGCAAGGTATCAACCCCCGATTCCATACTGCTTAAACCCGGAAAACTGAATGATATCGAGTATCAATTGATTCAATCCCATGTTGCGGTTGGATATAATTTTTTATCAAAGATACCTATGTACAAAGAATTGGCGGAAATTATAAAATACCACCATGAAAGATACGATGCAAAAGACTATCCATACGGTGTAGGCGGTGATTATATCCCAATACTTGCGCATATTATGATTGTTGCAGATGCCTTTGATGCTATGACAACAAACAGAATATATAAAAACAAAAAAACTGTAAAAGAGGCTGTATATGAGATAAGAGAGCTTGCGAATGCTCAGTTTCACCCCGATGCTGCAGAGGCGGCAGCTTCTGTATTGAACAACATATCGGTTCAAAAAGATATTAACCAGCTGCCGAAGAACAGACTCGAGGAAGAAAGGTTTGCATATTTTTACAAAGATAGCTTAACAGGTGTATACAATAAAGACTATTTTGAGCTGTTTTCAAAAAATGTAAACGGTTTTTATAATAAATCCTATATCTATACTGTTGGATTTTTTTTAAAAATTTTACATAGCTCAATGTAATAAAAGGCTGGGAGTTTGGTGATAACATCATTAAAAAGACGGCCGATTTTTTAAAAAAGAATTTTGGCGAATGTATAATATTTAGAATGTGGGGCGATGATTTTGTGATTTTTTGCAGGCAAAATATTGATATTGAAGAAACATTGATTAAGAAGAAAGAGTTTCTTGAGGAGTTTGTTTAGTTTGATGTGGATATTGTTGAGGGTTTTAAAGAAAAAGGTGTTAAATTTAATAAGGTTTTGGAAATTAAATTTAAGGTTTGAATGAAAATAGACTCATATTATTTTTTGATATTTACAATTTTTAGTTTTTTATGTATTGTAGTTTCAATATAAAAACTTGGAGGAAACATGAAAAAACTTAAAATGCATTATGTTTTGATGTTTTTTATTCTCACTGCAGCTTCTTTTTTGTATGGATGTGGAGGCGGTGATTCTACCGGTTCTTCTTTGGCCAATCCTGCAGCTGTATATTGTGACAAGCTTGGTTATACCTATGATTTGAACACAGACAGGTGTGTTTTTGATGATAAAGCGTACTGCGATGCATGGGCGTTTTATCGAGGAAACTGTGGACAGTCAAAAACATACTGTGAGCAAAACGGTGGAACAATCAAATCTATTACAGAAACAATAAACGGCACAACATATCAGTATGCAGTATGCCATTTTAACAACGATACAGAATGTAGTGAGCAGGATTATATTGACGGAAAATGCACCCCCGGTGAGTGCAGCATATGGAGAATGTCTCAAGGGGGATGCATAAAGTAGCAAGATTTTGTTTATTTGGGCTTTTTAGGCAGAACTATTGGGTTTTTTGCCCTGTAGATGTGCAGTAGTGCACTCGATAGACACATCGAGGATATGGCATAGTGAGTTGCCTGTGTGTAGTTTTGTTTATCGTATAACTTGTTTGCTGTATTGTAATACTTTTTTGCATTGTCAAACAGTATTTTTCCATTTTCAACTTTCTTAAAAACAGCCTCTGCCATCTGGAGGCTGTTTGCCGCTCTGATAATAGACCTGTAAGCGATTCTCTGTGTGTTATTAATATTGTTTGCCATACCCATTCTCATACCCGCAACCTGTCCACTTCTCATTCCAAAACCCGGTTGACCTACTGCATATGAGCGTGCAGTAGATAACGTAAAAACGACAAACAAAACAGCTGTTACAATCTTTTTCATATTTTATCTCCTATCTTTTAATTGTGGGAACTGTAGGGTGATGAGCATGTCTAACGACTTTTCTTTGTCCATGATACATTCTTTTTCTCTGCATAGGCTGATATCCCCTTTTGATTCTTTCCTGGTAGTATGGGCAATCTTCTGGGTTACCCGTTCTATCGCCAAGTCTTTGTCTAAGTCTGTCACCCTGCATAGAGCTTAAACCACCGTTTGCAGCCCCATAACCTTTTCCGTATCCGCCTGCCTGCTGAGCTGTATTCATCTGTGGTGGTGCTGCGGGAGTAGTATCTGCAAAACTACCCGAAGCCATCAAAACCAGCGCTGCTGTCGCAGCAGGAATAAAACCTTTCAAACTTTTCATAAAAACACCTCCAAAAAGTTAGTTGGGTGTATATTACAAACGCAAAGTAAAATCCAAGTAAAATAAATTTCTTTTTTTGAAGATTTGATTTTTTATCTAAAAGATGCCATAAAATTGTTGACAAAAAAGGCTTAATTTTGTAGAAGCATAAGGCTTGAAGTAGTTGTAAGAAGAAGGAGAGGAGTTTGTTATGTTTGCAGTGATAGAAACAGGCGGAAAACAATATATCGTCAAAGAGGGAGATGTTTTAAGAATTGAGAAACTGCCTAATGAAAAAGGTGAGGTTGAATTTGATAAGGTGCTGATGGTTAATGATAAAGTTGGTGCACCTTATGTTGAGGGTGCAAAGGTAAAAGCCGAACTTATGAGAACGGCAAAGGCAAAAAAGGTTATAGTATTCAAGTATAAAAAAAGAAAAGGTTACAGAAACAGAAGAGGACACAGACAGCTTTTCAGTGAAATAAAGATAACCAAGATAGACGCATAAAATCGGAGGATTGTTATGGCACATAAAAAAGGTTTGGGAAGTACCAAAAACGGAAGAGATAGTATAGGAAAACGCCTCGGTGTTAAAAGAGGTGATGGTCAGCCTGTAAATGCCGGAGAGATACTTGTTCGCCAGAGGGGAACAAAATGGCATCCCGGTAAGAATACAGGTAAAGGAAGAGATGATACACTTTTTGCTCTAATTGCAGGTAAGGTAAAGTTTGAGGAAAAGCTTGGCAAAAAGGTTGTAAGTGTTTATCCGTAGATGTTTGTAGATTATGCAAAAATATTTGTTAAGGCAGGAGACGGCGGAAGAGGCATAGTTAGCTTTAGACGAGAAAAATTTGTGCCTAAGGGTGGACCCGATGGGGGTGACGGAGGAAAAGGCGGTGATATTATCCTCAAAGCCTCCAAAGATGAGAACACCCTTAGGCTTTTTCGTTTTAAAAGGAAGTTTACAGCTCAAAACGGACAGCCCGGCGGTTCAAACAACAGAACAGGCAGAAGCGGAGAGGATGTTATTGTTAAGGTTCCTGTTGGGACTATAGTTAAGGATGTAGAGAGCAGTGTTGTAGCCGACTTAAACAAAAATTCCCAAGAGGTGGTTGTTGCAAAAGGCGGAAAAGGCGGAAAAGGTAATGCGTCTTTTGCAACATCTACAAACAGAGCTCCCCGTTTTGCTCAAGAGGGTCAAAAGGGAGAAGAAAAAGAGCTTGTAATTGAGCTTAAACTTCTGGCTGATGTGGGATTGGTAGGATTTCCCAATGCCGGAAAATCATCTCTAATCAGAGCCGTATCAAATGCAAAACCTGAGATTGCTAATTATCCGTTTACTACGCTGAAACCCAATCTGGGCTATGTTTATTTTAACGATAAAGATTTTATAATAGCCGACATACCGGGAATTATAGAGGGTGCTCATGAGGGGAAAGGCCTCGGGCTTCAATTTTTAAGACATATCGAGAGAACCTCTGTTTTGCTTTTTGTTATAGATATTCTCGATAACCCGAAAGATACATACGACAAACTTGTACACGAGCTTGAGTCATACAACAAAGAGATACTTAACAAGAAAATGGCAGTTGTTCTGAACAAAATAGACCTTGTCGATGATTTGAGCAGTTATAAAAATCTTTTTGAAGAAAAATCGGTATTTTATATAAGTGCCCTCAAAAAGACTAATACAAACGAGCTTCTTAAATGGATAAGCGACAATTTAGAGAGCAGCTAAACAAAGCAAAAAGGATTGTTGTCAAGATAGGCAGCGCCGTCATTGTGAAAAACAGCGCTCTCAATATGGATGTGATAGGCAATATTGTTGATAATATAGCTTATATTTCAAAGAGTTTTTCAAAACAGGTTGTTCTGGTGTCAAGCGGGGCTGTTGCAAGCGGTATGAGTGCAATGGGTTTGAAAAAAAGACCAGACAACATTGTTCATCAGCAGGCGTTGGCTGCAGTCGGGCAGCCGCTTTTGATGGATGTTTATAGAAAACTCTTTGCAAAACACAATATCAATGTATCTCAGGTTTTGATAACAATTGACGATATACAAAACAGAAGACGTTTTATAAATGCCAAAAATTCCGTATCTACTTTGATTAAATGGAATAGTCTGCCCATAGTTAACGAAAATGATACTGTTGTCATTAAAGAATTAAGATTTGGAGACAATGACAGCCTTGCATCACATATGGTAAACCTTACTGAGGCTGATGCTTTGATTATGCTTACCAATGTCGACGGTGTGTTTGATAAAAACCCCAATAAAGAGAGTGCCTCTTTGGTTGAATCGATTAAAAAAGGGTTTGATTTGAGCTATCTTGAAGGAATAAGCGCTTTGGGCTCAGGCGGAATTAAAAGCAAGGTTGAAGCCGGTTTGAGAGTAGCCCAACTTGGTAAACTTGCCGTTATTACAAACGGAACAAAAAAAGATGCACTGAGAGAGCTTTTTGAGAATGAGAACAGCATTAAAACATTTTTTGAACCCTATAATGTGCCAATGGCTTCCAAAAAATCTTGGATTAGCAACACCACTCCAAGTGGAGTTCTCGTTGTGGATGATGGTGCACAAAGAAGCATAAAATCCAACAAGAGCCTTCTTGCAAGCGGTATTGTAAAGGTATACGGTTCATTTGGAAGGGGTGATATTATAAATATAGAATCCGATAAAGGTGTTGTAATTGCAAAAGGTATTGCAAACTACGATGCCTACGAAATTGAAAAGATAAAGGGTCGGCACTCTTCTTTGATAGTTGAGGTTTTGGGATATAAGTATTCAAACGATGTTGTCCATATAAACAACATGGTTGTTGTGAAATAAGGAGGTGTTTGTGCTTAAAGAGTATATAGAGGATGTATGCAAAAAAGCAAAAGAGGCATCAGCATGTCTGATAAATGTAAGTGAAGATAAAATTAACGCTGTTTTCTATACGCTTATCGATTTGATAGAAAAAAACAGAGAGAATATAAAAAAGACAAATGCTGTTGATATTGAAAATGCAAAAAAAAGTAATCTTAGTTTTGCTCTTGTTGACAGACTGCTTCTTAATGATAAAAGAATTGACGGACTTATTGAATCATTGAAAACGCTTATTGCCCTAAGAAGCCCTGTGGGTGAAGTTATAGACGGTTGGGTTATTGAAAATGGTTTGAAAATTGAAAAAGTAAGGGTACCTATAGGTGTTGTGGGTATAATCTATGAATCAAGACCCAATGTTACTGTTGATGCTGCTGCGTTGTGTTTGAAATCTTCAAACTGTGCTGTTTTAAGGGGCGGTAAAGAAGCTTTTTATTCAAACAAGTTTTTGAGTGATTTAATAAAGGATGCATTGGTTCAAAACGGTTTTAATAAAAACTGTGTCGGCTTTATAGAAAAAACCGACAGGGATGGTGTCTTACATCTTGCTCAAGCCTATAAATATATAGATGTTATAGTGCCGAGAGGCGGTGAAGGACTGATTAGATTTGTTTTTCAAAATGCAACAGTGAGTGTTATAAAACATGACAAAGGGCTGTGCCATACCTATATAGACAAATCTGCCGATTTGGATAAAGCTTTAAGTATTGCTTATAATGCAAAGGTGCAAAGACCGGGTGTCTGCAATGCGATGGAGACACTGCTTGTGCATAAGGATATAGCAGGTAACTTTTTGCCGAGATTTAAAGAGATGACGGATAAGGTATCCGTTGAGTTGAGAGGATGTGAAAAAACAACCGAAATATTAGACAATATAAAATTGGCAGAAAAAGATGATTGGGGTAGTGAATATCTCGATTTGATACTATCTGTAAAAATTGTTGAGAATATGAACGAAGCAGTAGAGCATATTCAAAAACACGGCTCAAATCATTCAGAGGCAATAGTTACAGAGGACTACTCAAATGCTGAGGAGTTTCTAAACAGAGTTGATGCATCCTGTGTCTATGTTAATGCATCAACACGTTTTACAGATGGCGGTGTTTTTGGCTTTGGTGCTGAAATTGGCATCAGCACAAACAAGCTGCATGCTCGTGGGCCTGTTGGTTTAAGTGAGCTTACGACATACAAATACAAAATCAGAGGAAACGGTCAAATAAGAGAATGAGGATAGGCGTATTCGGCGGAACATTTAATCCTGTGCATATAGGCCACATAAGAGGGGCAATCAGCGTATACGAAACATTTAATCTTGACAAAATCATACTTGTTCCTACTGGTATTCCACCGCACAAAAAGAATGATGTTATAGATGCAGCATACAGATATAAGATGATACAGCTTGCAGTTTGCGGTTTGGATTTTTTTGAGGTTTCAAGAATTGAGATTGATTCCAATCAAATAAACTATACAATTGATACAATAAGCAAATTGAAAAATATTTATAAAGATGACGATATGTTTTTTATGGTTGGAACAGATGCTTTTTTTTATTTGAATCTGTGGAAGGATTACAAAGAATTAACCAAACTTGTGCCGTTTATTTTAATGAAAAGACCTGAATTTGACACAACGCCTATTGTAGATAAATATAAGGAATGGTTGAATTTTTTTGATGTTGAGGGAAAATTTGAGTATAATATAAAAAGCAGAACGGTTTTTATATATGCACCTCCTGCTTTTGATATTTCATCAAGCATGGTTAGGGATAGAATAAAAAAGGGTAAAACCATAAGATATCTTGTGCCTGAAAAGGTTGAGGAGTTTATAGACAGAAAGGGGTTGTATAGAAAATGAAAGAGAAGATAGTTGAGATTCTTGAAGATAAAAAGGTTGAAGATATAGCTGTTATAGATGTTAGGCAGAAATCTGCCATGTTTGATTATTTTGTTATAGGAACGATAGATTCAAACAAACAGACCGATGCTGTTATTTATGAGCTTAAAAAATCTTCTGTTGAGGTTCACCATATAGAAGAGACAGAAGACGGTGGATGGATTTTGATAGACTGTTATGATGTTGTGATACATCTTTTTGATAAACAAAAAAGGGCAGAGTATGATTTGGAGTCTTTATGGAAAGACACGATAAAAACTCTGCATTCCAAAAAGGAAGATTAACTTTTTCTAACTTTTACATAGTAATAAAAAGATAAAACAACTGCTACTGCGATGCCGGCTATGTTTGCCTGCGTATTCGGGTAGAATGTTAAGAAACCTACCGATAGAAATATAAACCTTTCAATGTAAGATAGCTGTTTAAATAAAAATCCCTCTATTGCTATAGTAAAGCTGAACAGTCCGACTATTAAAATAACAGCTGGCGGAATGCTTGCAAAATTGAGTCCGCTTAAAAGTGGCGTATATAAAAAGAATATGGGTATAAGCAGAAGCCCTTTGGCAAGTTTAAATGCCTCAATAGCTGTAGGCAACGGTTTTGAGCCTGCTATGCCGCTTGCTGCAAATGCTGCCAATGCAATGGGTGGTGTAACATTTGCTGTTTCAGCAAGCCAGAATACAACCATGTTTGCTGCCAAAATACTGACACCGAGCATCTTAAAAGCCGGCGCAATCAAAACAGCCAAAACGATGTAAGATGCTGTAACAGGTAGACCCATACCCAAAAATAGAGCTGCTAAAGCCGTTAAGAGATATAAAATAAATATGCTGTTTGATGTTAGGGATGTTACCATAACAGAGAATGCTATACCGAGACCTGTAAGTGTGATAATACCAACAATTATGCCGGCTGCTATTAAAAGAACGCCTGTTGCAACCATATTTCTTACACCGAAAACGCTTGCCTCGTAAATCTCTTTTATACCCATTCTTGTATCTTTTCTTATCCAGCTTGATACAACAACAGAAACAATACTTAAGATTGCAGAGTATGTGGGTGTAAATCCGTAAGCCAAAAGTACAATCAAAACGGCAAGTGGTATAAGAAAATGCCAGCCGTTTTTCAAAACCGTTTTTAAATCGGGAATATCTTTGTCATCAAGAGGTCTGATATCCGATTTTTTTGCCCTTATATGAACATTTAGTAAAACGCCGAGATAGTATATCAAAGCAGGTATAAAAGCAACACCTATGATTGTTGTGTAGGGGATTTGTGTCCACTGCGACATAACAAAAGCGCCTGCGCCCATAATAGGAGGCATCATCTGGCCGCCAACCGATGCTGATGTTTCAACACCGCCTGCAAATTCAGGTGAAAACCCTATTTTTTTCATCAAAGGTATTGTTATTGAACCTGTTCCGACAACATTTGCAACCGAGCTGCCTGTTATTGAGCCCATTATTCCGCTTGCAACAACAGCGACCTTTGCAGGACCTCCGACAGTTTTTCCCAGTGTTGCTTTTGCAAAATCGATTATAAAATCACCCGCACCGCTTTTTAAAAAGAAAGCGGCAAACAGTATAAATAAAAACACATATGTAGATGCTATTGTTGTTATGTATCCGAATATACCGTCTGTTGTAAAATACATCCTGTATAGATATGTTGATATGTGAATACCCCTAAAGTTGAACATGCCTGCAGGCATGTATCTACCCAAAAAAAGAGAGTATGCACTAAAAAGTACTGCCAAAAACGGTATAACTATACCTGCCACTCTTCTTGATAACTCTATTGTCAAAATAACCGCAACACCCGAAATAATCATGTCCCTTAAAATTAGGGTTTCATTTCTTGCGTGTATGCTGTTTTCAAAAAAAACTATATAAAGACCGCTTAAAAAACCAAGTACTGCCAGAGTAGTATCAATACTGAGTGTCTTTTTCGGATGCTTTTTTGATGTTGGATAAAGGATAAAGCCTGCAAATACGATAAAAGAGAAAAAAATTGCATTTTGATGAAGTGTTGATATTACACCGAATGAGTTAAACCAAAGGGCAAACGCCGTCAAGATAACGCTTGCTGTCTTGACGGTTTTGCCAACAAACCCCAAATTGTTGATATTTCTTACAAGTATCTTGGAGCCTGCATCTTCTTGTTCAAGAAGTTCTTTTTCGTCAGCCATAATTTATTGAGCCAATAGTTTCTTAGGTATTTTTACGCCTTTTTCCTGATAATATTTTGCTGCACCCTTTGCCAAAGGAACAGGTAGGCCTTTGACGGAATTTTCAAGTTTTATGGCATATGTTGCTTTGTGTATATTGTGTAAGAATGGAAGATTTTCATATATTGTTTTTACTATCAAATAAACATCTTTGTCGGGTATTCCGTTTCTTACGGCAAGGAAATTGGGCTGTGCAATAGTGTTTATCGGTTTTGTCTGTCCGGGATATGTTCCAGCTTTTATAACATATCTAAACCATACATCATAGCTTGCGTCAATCTTTTTTAGCTGTTCGTCTGTAAAATTCAAGACAGTGGCTTTATTGCCCAGTCTTGCAAACATTCTTGTGATTGCAGCAACAGGAGGACCTGCAGGTATGTTTGCACCGACTATTCTTCCGTCTATCATTGCATCTATGCTTGGATTGTAGCCAAGATATACCGGTTTTACATCTTTTCCCACTTCAATTCCCAAAGCTCCGAGGATTGTTTTTCCGCTGCCCTCTGTTCCGCTACCCCGTTTTCCTATTGAAAATCTTTCGTTTAAACCTTTCAAATCCATTATGTTGCCAGTTTTTGCATATTTTTTCAGTAGAGCAAAATGCTCAACATTCTGCCAAAGAGCTGTTACGGAATGGAAATATCTTTGGGGTTTTTTGTAAACGCCTTTGCCGTTGTATGCCATTGAGCCGAAAAGTCCCTGCAGAATTGCAAAATCCGCCTCTTTGTTTTTGAGTAGTTTTACATTCTCTCCGCTTCCTGCCGATGTTATGGCGGTTGCAGTGATGCCCTTTTTTGCAAGTTTCATGTTGATTAGAGTTGCTATAGCAACGCCCACGGGGTAGTATGTTCCGCCTGGTGTTGCTGTTGCTATGATGTAATTTTTAACTGCAAATGATTTTGAAACGCCAAGTGAGAAAACAAAAACCAAAGCACTGAACAAGATAACCAATTTCCTACGCATAGCATTAATCCTCCTTAAAAATATTTATTGTTAATAACTTATTTCCATTTCAACGACCTGTCAAGCTAAATATGTATTTATATTCTAAACAATGTAGTGAAGTTTTTTAGTGAAATTTAATGCTGAGTTGATTACGCTAATTTATAAATATATATAAATCTGTAATTTAAAAAACTTTTGATTTTTTTTGTATAAAATATTATATTTGCTCATAATAAACACTAAAGTGGGAGGAGAAGTGATGAAAGCTGTAATATGTGACGGTTTTGGCGGAATTGATGTTTTGAAGATTTCAGATTATGATACCCCTAAACCAAAAGAAAATCAGGTTTTAATAAAGGTTGCTGCAACAACGATTAACAGACCTGACCTCGTTCAAAGAGAGGGAAAATATCCACCACCACCGGGTGAGTCTGAGGTTTTGGGTCTTGAGGTTTCAGGTATTGTGGAAGAGGTAGGAAGTGGTGTAACAAACTGGAAAAAAGGCGATAAGGTTATGGCACTGGTTGCAGGTGGCGGATATGCTGAATATGCCATTGCATACGCAGACCATTTGATTAAAATGCCGGAATCTATGAGTTTTGAAGAAGCTGCTTGTGCCTGCGAATCCTATATCACGGCTTTTTCAAATGTATTTATGTTTGGTGAGCTTAAAGACGGCAATTATGCTATTTTCCACGGCGGTGGAGGTGGCGTTAATACTGCTGCAGTTCAGATAACAAGAGCTATTACAAAGGATGTTAAGATAATTGTTACAACAGCTCCGGAAAAGATGGACAAGGTCAAAGAGCTTGGTGTGGATTTGTTGATAAACTACAAAGAAACACCCGATTTCTCAGATACAATCAAAAAATACACTAACAAAAGGGGTGTTGATGTTATTCTTGACCATATCGGAGCTGCATATCTTGAGCCCAATATAAAATCACTTGCTTATGCAGGAAGGTTGATTATTATAGGTGTTACAAGCGGTATAAAGGCAGAATTGAATCTGGGTCTTGTTATGGTAAAAAGACATAAAATTATAGGCTCTGTCTTGCGTTCAAGACCGATTGAGGAAAAAGCTGGAATTATTAAGGAATTCACAAAAAGGGTTGTTCCGAAATTTGCAGATAGAACAATAGTTCCCATTATTCACACCGTTTTGCCTATGGAAGAGGTTAAAGAGGCTCATAAGCTTATGGAAGAGGATAAGCATTTCGGAAAAATTGTTTTAAAGATAGCAGATTTATAAAAAATCTAACCGACTCATTGTTTGAGTCGGTTTTTTAATTTTATGGATTTTGTAAACAATCCCAATATCGAGATAGATAAATATATCTGTATTCGTTCGCATTTTGCAAAAAGCACATGCAGTAGTTGTGCAGATGTGTGTATAGTCGATGCAGTAACATTTACACCCTACATAAAAATAAACAGGTCTTTGTGTATAAACTGCGGTTTGTGTTATGCGGCGTGTCAATTTTCTGCAGTTTATACAAAAAAAGACAATAGAAATCTTTTGAAACTTACAGATGAAAAAAAGGATATTGATATTGGTTGTATTTTTTCGAATGCAGAAATCAAAGTTGCCTGCATATCGAGAATAACAGAGGATTTATTGATTAGTTGGTTTCATAAAAAGAAGGATATAACAGTAAAAAAGGGTGACTGCTCAAAATGCAAATTTAAAAAAACCTTAAATATTTTTTATTCAAATCTGAAATTATCCATACTGCTTGCCAAAGCAACCGATATTAAACTCAAAATAAAAATAAGAACCAACAAGAGCGATAGACCGTATGTACCAAAAGAACAGATTTCAAGAAGAGAACTTTTCTCATCCATAAAAATAGGTTCAAAAAATGCAACTTCAAAAAGAAAGATAGTATTGAGAGCAGTTGATTCAAAGATAAAAAACAACACCGCATATCCTTATGCAGCTGAGTTGAAAATATCCGATAACTGCACAGTGTGTGGATTGTGCGAACATATATGTTCTCTTGATGCGATACTGATAAAACAAAATAACGAGTCTGCATCAATCTATTTTAATCCCTCTTTATGTATTGCATGTAAATCGTGTGAGTCTGCATGTATTTACGATGCTTTAAAGATAAAGCCTTCAACAATCGAACAGATTGTTCAAAAGCCGTGTAAGGTCTTTGAATCCAAAAAAAAGGTTTGCCAAAATTGTTCCAAAGAGTTTTATTCAAACAGTGAAAAAGAGCTTTGCAGGGAGTGTGAACTTAAAAACTCAAGAAAAAGCAGCTTGATTGATTTTTTTAATAATATCTAAACATTTTTGTTATTAAATCTTGAAACAACCACTCTGTTTCTGCCTGTTTCTTTTGCTTTGTAAAGTGCTCTATCTGCCATTGTTATTGATTCTGATAAAGATTGTCTTTTAAATGTGAATGGATCTATGCCTGCAGATATAGTAAATTGAATTTCTATATTCTTTAACCTTGTAGGTTTTTTAGATATCGTTTTTTGAATTCTTTTTACGGCTTGAACTATGCTTTTTATGTCTTGTTTGGATACATATCCGTTGTAGTTTTTGAATATAATAAGAAATTCTTCACCACCGTATCTTATTATGATGTCACAATTTCTTGTATACAGCATGAGCTTCTTTGCCAAATTTTTTAGTGCAAGATCTCCGTAGTCGTGTCCGTATGTGTCATTTATATTTTTAAAAAAATCTACATCAATTATCGCAACTGCTATTTGTTTTAAATCAAGGTTTTTTTCTATTTCTTTTAAATAGCTTCTGTTGAATAGTCCTGTTAGAGGATCTGTTCTTCTTTCTTTTTGTTCTTTTATAAGCAAAATAGTCTCTAAAAAAATACACAGTATGGTAAGTAGTGTAAAGATTATCATATATTTCAAATAACTCTTTATGGGTTTTAGAACATTTTTCAATCTGTTGTATGTGTAAGATGACACATCGAGTGCCAAAACACATTGTATTCTTCCATTATAAATTAGAGGGTGAAGATATGTTATCCATAACCCTAAAACCTTATTTTTATTTTGTGTTCCGTATACATCTTTTTTTGTTTTAAAACATTTTTTCCACAAATTTATATTTACGGGCACAAAGACTTGATTTAATTTTCCTCTTTCGGATAAAGGTAGTGAGCCGTCAAGCAGATATCTATATGCTCCTTTTCTATCTTTGTAAATTATATAAACATATCTTACTC
>JALWEJ010000036.1 GCA_027014115.1 Desulfurellales bacterium | reverse complement strand
TCTTACTCCCTTATTAATATACAAGGATAGAAAATTATTAAATCTATCGAGCATGTTTTTGTTTTTTTCAAATAAATATACGGCTTTCTTAATAGAAAAATGTTTATTTAATATTTTTTTTTCTTTTAAATTAAAATTTAGGTTTTTTTCCACCAAAAAGGAGAGATTTTTAACATTTTGTATTTCTGCGGACTCCACCTTCTTGAAAGTTAATGTGGTTGCTTTTATGAAACTGTAGTAAATCCACGTAAGTGATAAAAACAGAAGGAATAAAATAAAAATAAGGATTTTTTGCAGACATAGAGTGCCTTTTATTTTAGAATAAAGATAATAGATTTTACTGTAAATACCTCTCAAGTGAATGTCCAATATTAATGTGTTTTTTTTCTACAACACTCTTTTTTAAAATTAACACAGGTCTTCCTTTTTGCCAGAACAGGGCACCCAAGACGTTGGGCTGTTGATAACAATTATAATTTGTTGCAAAAATGCATTTTTCTAAGCATGATTTGCTTAATCCTTTAAAACTTTTTCCAACTATCAAATCGGCTTTATTGCAGTCATTCACAAACTCCAAACCAAATACTTTCTTCTTAGGAGCTTTTTGTATAAACGAATTATCGGTCAGATATATGGCAATATTTTTATTGCCTAATAAACCGTGAGCTACCGATGATAAGATTTCCAGTTTTATATCATATAAGCTTGTGGCATGTGCTATAATGCTAATAAATATAAAGGCAATAGTAGACAATGCGATTTTTTTCAAAATGTATACTCCACCCCAAACCATATACTCCTATCAATTGACTGAATATTTTTTAGTGTTGAAATTTGATTTGTTAGAGGATTTATGGCGATGTAATCTGTTGTTACGCTTCTGTTAAATAAATTTATGCCTTTTAGATATATGCTCAAATTATTTGTAGGGTTATATGTTATTGTAGAGCTTAGATTAAAAGCCGGCCTATTGTCATTGTATAGTCCTTTGTATGATAAATTGTTAAAAAAGTCGAATTTGCCTATTCTGTTAAATATCGATATATAACCACCGAAAAGATTTACATTCATTTTTCCTAATTTTGCATTTTTTGAGAGCAATACAGTTGATGGTGATGGAGCGTTGTGTGCCCTTACGTACCATCCGTTTATCTCTATTTTATTGAAGACATCAAAATAATATTTGTATTTTAAAGATATGCCGCTTACCATGAAAATTTTATCAAAATTGTTGTAGTTGCCTATGAAATAGATGTAATTTTTCGTGCATGCTTGGATTAACAATACAGAGTACATAGAGGAATTTTTTCTGTATTCAACTTCAGAAGATGCTGCTATTGTAGTTGATTTTGCAACTCTTTTGTAACCCAGAGCTTTTTGCTTAAAGAGAACGTAAGATGAAATCGGATTGTTTTTGTATGCCAAAAAGGTTTTGAAGGTTAGGTTATTATTATTATGTATGTATCCAAGTTTTGCTCCAAACAGCGAATAACCTCTTATGCCGCCATTAGGTATATGCTTTTCGTATTTTAAAGAAATCATAAAGATGCTTTTTGGGTTTGGCATATATTGATTTTCAAGATATAAATTATATATATATTCTCTGTTGTAGCCCGGAATCTGTAATGTTATATAACCCATTCCCGGCATGTTTGTTTTATATTTATCAAAGTTGAATTTTTTATAGCGACCCATAATACCAAAAAGCAGACTGTTGTATTTTGAATTGAAGTTTTTCTTGATATTTGCATTTAACAATTTTTCTTTTAACTTTAAATCAAAATTGTTATAGGTTGGGTATTTGGGTGGAATTGGCAGAAAACCCAATGGTCCGTCTGATAACTGAGTGCTTTTTGTTAAAAAATATGAATAATCAATGGCGGCTTTTAGAGATTTATCATCCGACGCATATTCTAATAATCCTGATAGATAGTTAAATTTTGAATTTGCTTTTTTAGTTGTTATATCCCAGCTTCTGCCTATAAAATTATCCAAATTTATAAATGAAGCCAATCCTTGTATTCTGATATTGTTTTTTTCAATTTCTCCGTAAATATCATAATTATACGAGTTTCTTGAAAGGTCATATGTTGTTTTTTTTACTTTGTGGTATATCTTTTTTCTTTTAAGCTGTTTATGATTTATATAAAGTAAATAAGAAAAATCCTCATTACCTTTACCATTGTATATGTATTGACTATTTGTTCCGTATGATCCGAAATACGAGCCAAGCACAGTAGAGTTTTCTCTATAGCCTCTTTTTGTATAGAGCTTTATAACATATAAAGCTGAATGTAAGCCTATATTGTATGAGGGAACAACCAGATAAACTTCAATGTGGTCTATAAAATCCATATCCATCTTAGATATAATCTGAAATCCTCCACCAAAAAACGGTGATGTGATTTCTTTGTTGTTTAGATAGACTACAATTGGATTAAATGTACCATACTGATATGGTACATAAGTTATATCGCTTAGATTAGTTCCGTTTTCGCTATATCTAATAAAAGGTATATAGTTGATTAATTCAGTCAAGGATTTTATTTTCATTTTGTCAAGATCAGTCCTTGTAAAAATAATTAGATGCCCAGATGCTTCCTGTTTTGTCTTTTGTGATAAATCTGCTTTTTGGGCATATTCCCCCAATAAACTGGAAATATTGTTAGAATATGAAACAGTACTTGAAAAGAATGAGAGAAAAATAGAGACAATTATAAAAATACCAACTTTAACTTTCATGTTTCTTGCCTTGATTTCATATATTTTGTTTCTCAAGAACTTTCCATACGAAATATCCCTTTTCACCAAAGAATGTACATTATTTGTAATAGGTTTTCAAATAAAATACTCATATCTTGTTTATTGTACTAAAAATATGTCTATAAAATAAAAATAAAATAAATCCATACATATATTTATTTCTGATGAATGTCCAACTGAGGATAAGGTATTGATATACCTTCTTTATCAAATGCCAATTTTACATTTTCAATCACATCAAAATAGACACTCCAATAATCAGAAGATTTTACCCAACCTCTAACCGTAAAATTCACGCTGCTATCTGCAAGTTCCGATACTGCAACAAGGGGTTTAGGCTCTTTTAAAATTTTTTCGTGACTGTTTATTATTTCTTGTATGATATTTTTTGCTTTTTTCAGATCATCTTCATATCCAATACCAAATGTCCAATCAACTCTTCTTGTGTCTTTTGTCGAGTAGTTTGTTATCTTTCCACCAATTACTGCTGCATTTGGTACAATAATAACCTTGTTATCACCGGTCTTAAAGATTGTTGAGAACATATTTATATCTTCAACACTGCCTATTGCTCCGCCTGCCTCAACAAAATCACCAACCTTGAACGGTTTGAATATAATAATCAAAACCGCAGCTCCGATATTTGCCAAAGTGCCCTGAAGAGCAAGTCCGACAGCCAAACCTGCAGCACCTAAAATAGCCACTAATGATGTCGTATTGATACCCAGCTTGCTCAAAGCTGCTAAAATGACAAAAACCATTATAAGTGCATAGATAAAATTACTGATAAAAGAGCTTAAAGTTTGGTCTACGTTCGATTTTATCATGAGTTTTTTACTCAAAGACGAAAGCCATTTTGCAATCCATTTGCCGATGATTATGATAGCTACCGCATAAATTAGCTTAATACCGTACAACACAGATAAACCTGATAGATATTCTAAATTTATATTCATAGCGTACCTCCGTTCTTAATTACAAGTATTATATAGCAAAAACTTTTTTTTGTAAAATAAATTATTTATTCAACTTGACTTAATCTTTTTTTGACATCTGTAGCAGTATCTTTATAATTGAAATAGTAAAAAAATATAGTAAGCTAATTTTATGGAACACAAAAAAGATGTTGGTTTGTTAATCCCTTTTTCTGTCTTTCTGGGCGGCATAGGTGGAGGGATTGTTTTTCCTATTTTACCTATTATTGGTATACAGTTCGGCGTTTCGGCTTTTTTTATAGGTGTTATTCTTTCTGCAAATAAATTTGCAAGACTGTTCTGCAATCAGCTTGTTGGTTTTTCAATAGACAGATTCGGGGCAAAAAATCCTTTGATACTTGGACTTTTTATAGAGAGCGTGGGTAGTGTATTGTATGTTGCATCACTTTTTTATGCACATGGGTTTTTGATGCTTTTGGGCAGAATTATATGGGGTGTAGGTTCTGCTTTTTTATTTATTTCGGCAAACACAATAGCTTTGAATATGTCTGTTCGCTCAAATCGCGGAAAATCAACAGCAAAAGTTAGAATAGCTTTGTCACTTGGAGTACCTGCAGGATTGGTTGCTGGCGGTATTTTGTCAAGTTTGTTTGGTAATATTGCTGCATTTTTGTCAAGTGCTTTTGCCTCTTTATTTTCTGCTTTACTGGTTTGGCGTTTTTATAAAGAATCCGGTAAAATCTCAAGCAAGGTGTCTATAGGTTTGAAAGAATCGTTTTTCTATATATTTAAAAACCGTAATATTGCAACAATTGGCATTGGCAATATGCTGACATTTTTTGCACTTCAGGGTGTTGTCATGGCAACACTTGTTCTTTTTGTAAGAAAAAACTCCATACACTTTTTATACCCCGATGCCAGATTTTCAGGGGGTGTCATTATGGCTTTTATGATGGTTTCATCCGGTATTAGTGGTGTTTTGGCAGGCAGAGTTGTGGATAAATTAAAAATTAGGTCAAATCTTGGTTTTCCTTCTGCTGTAATTGTATTTTTAGGCTTTGTTGTTCTATCAACTGCCCATACATCAGCCGCCGTTATTTTGGCTTTGATTATGCTTGGGGTTGCAATAGGTGTGAATAACATAACACTTTTGAGTATTCTCGGCGACATAACCGACCAAAAAAACAGGGGTAAAGCGGTTGCTGTTTATCAGCTGCTTGGCGATGTCGGAGGGACGATAGGTCCAGTTTTCGGTATACAGCTTGGTGTTAGTGTTGGTTTTGGGTTTATGTATCTTGCAACGGGTTTTATCTTTCTTTTTAATTTGTTTGTATTTTTCAAGTTGATGCTGATAGAAAAACAAAAAGTTGTTTTTTTAAGTTAAATAGAGTGTGGTGCGAAGTTTATTGTCGCTTGGCGGGTGTATAGTATGTCTAAGTTTAAACAGGCGGGTGAAATATGAATAAAAAGAACTTTGAACCGAGATTATGTATAGAAGCGTCAGCAGGAAGCGGAAAGACCTATAATCTTGCAAAACGATTTTTAATTTTGCTGTCAATGTCAAATTTTAATAAGCAAAACGGCATATGCAGAATAACAAAGAAAAGCCAAACAGCAAAGGAGTTTGCTGCACCTAACGGTTTGAGCTCTATTGTTGCGATAACCTTTACAAATAAAGCGGCTGTTGAGATGAAAGACAGGATTGTTTTATTTCTTAAACAGCTTGGCAGTGTGTATAAAAACAGCGGAATTAACAACAAAGAGTTTGGAATAGAAAAAAAAGAGGCGTTGGATTTGCTTGTTTATACTATAAAAAATCACAGTGATTTTAATGTTGCAACAATTGACTCTTTTATGAATAGAATTATGAGGGCATTTGCTGTTGATTTGGGTATAAATCCCAATTATGACATAACATTTAAAAATGATGATATCTTTAGGTTTGCTGTGGATGAACTTTTAAACGACGCATCAAACAGGAATTTTTTGCTGGATTTTCTAAATAGTCAGCTTCTTTTGGATACAGACGGCATAAACGGTGAAAAGATAGTAGAAAAAGGTATAAAAAAAATAATGAATATTGCACATTACAATAAAACAAATGCTGCCGATTTTTATACACTGCTTTATGATTTCGGTAATCTTTTCGATACACATATAGAATCATTTAGCGATTTAAGGAGTTTTGTTGATGGTTTGATTAAAACCTCGTCTAAAAATATTGATTTAATTATACAGAAAAACGAAAATAATTTTCACGGCAGTAAAATAAAGAGCTATAAGGGTATAACTTTGGAAAGTATTCCAAAAAAAATAGAAAATTATTTATCCCTTATTAGCGAAGACTCGATAGATAGTCTGCTTAAGAAAAATAAATATATAGACATTGGGGATGCTTCGGCTTTTTTTGATGAGATAAATAAAATAGTTGATGTCTATAAATATTATGTAATTCTAAAAAAAACCTACGAATACGAATCTGTTTCTTGGGTGTTTGAAAAATATAAACAGATAGAAAAGGGTATAAAAAAATACCTAAATGTTGTTGATATAGGTGAAATTGCAAACAGCATAAGTTCTGTTTTGAATGATAGTGGGGCAAGTTATGCATTTTGCAAATTGGGTGAAAAGATTTCTCACTACATGATAGACGAGTTTCAAGATACATCCCACAAACAGTTCAACGCCATGTACCCTCTTCTTGAAAATGCCGTATCCGAGGGCGGCTCTCTTTTTGTTGTCGGTGATAGGAAGCAGGCAATATATGCTTGGCGGGAGGGCGATTATAGGATTTTTGATAGGGTTTTAAAAGATGATTATCTGCATGTTATGCCAGAAACAATTAATACAAATTTTCGCTCAAGGAAAACAGTTGTTGAATTTAATAATAAGGTGTTTTGTAATACCGGAGAGTTTTTTGATAGCGAAAGTATAAAAAAACTGTTCGGAAAAAAAGAAAAATTCGCACAATACATAAAAGAGGATTTGGAAAAAATTTATAGAAATGCCAAACAAGAAAGTAAAAGCACCAAAAACGGTTATGTTGATGTGATTATCAAAGAGTTTGAGGACAAAGATGAGCTTCATGAATTTTACAAAGAAAGAATGCTTGGCATATTGAGAAAATTGATTTATGAAAAAAAGATTGCATTATCGGATATCATGATACTTTTAAGGACAAAAAAACAGATAGAGACGGTTGTTGAATGGATAAGGGAAGAGTTTGAAGATTTGGACATAATTGCTGAGGATTCTTTGAATCTTATAAACAGTTTTGAGATAAAAAAACTTCTGCTTGCTGCATCCTGCGCTGCCTATAGAGATGATTTAAGCTACAAAAAGGCTGTGGAAGAAATTGGGCTTGATGTGGATTGCGGCAAGATTGAAAAACAGATGAGGTATCTTTCGCCGTATGAATTTTTTTTGTATCTTGCTGATGTCTGCAAGTTAGACATAGAAAACAACAGGCTATATTTTGTGACTTTTTTTGATGAGATTCTTAAACTAAGCAGTGAAAAAAACTCTATTGAGGATATTATAAACTACTTTTTAGAAAATGAAAATATATCGATAAATCCGCCGAAGAATATAAATGCTGTTAGGGTTATGACTATACACAAATCAAAGGGTCTGCAAAGCCAAACCGTGATTATGCCTTTTTATGATTGGAAGATATACGATTCAAAAGCCGAAATTTATGATTATTTTAACATCCAAAAAATAACAGGAAAAAACGAGTATATTTTTGCACAAGCCGATAAAGAGTTGAGAAGCGTTTTGGATGATGCTGAATCTAAATATATAGAAAAGATTAAAATTGATTTTGTTGAGGCTTATAATCTTATGTATGTTGCAAACACAAGGGCTCAAGATAATCTGTTTATAATAGGCGGATTTGAAAAAAACAGAGATGGTGAATATAAGCTTTCGGGTTTAAACGCCTCTGTTGTTTTATATGAATCATTAAAAGATGATATGCAGGCAGAGGACGGTTTGTATTGTTATAAAAACGGCAGTGTTGTTGTACCTAAACCTAACATAGTCGAAAAAGAGGATATGAATGATAAAAAACAGATAAAGTTTGTTTCGCTTGCAAGGGATTACCTAAAAATATATCCGCAGATTTATGATGTGAGCATAAATCCAAAAAACAGAGAACTTGGCGATTTATATCACCTTGCAATGTCGTTTGTAGGAAAAATTGAAAAAAGAGATGATGTCTTTAAAATGGCGCAAAATGCTTATAAAAAAGCTGTAAGCGTTGTGGGATATAAAGACGATATGGCTTTAAAATATATAAAAAACACCCTTGAAAACTTAAGAGAGTATTTTGTCGATATTGATGAATTTTGGAATGAAAAAGAGCTTGTTGATAGTGACGGAAGGATTTTAAGGATAGATAGGTTGGTTAAGAAAAACGACAAGTTGTTTGTTATAGACTACAAAACAGGAAAACCTGACAACAAACACAAAGAGCAGGTAAAAACCTATATAGAGCTTTTTGGTTCGGCAAGCGGTATAATCTACTATGCTTCAAGCGGGAGAGTGAAATATGTCAATTAAGATTTTAAAAATTGATTTGAGTGTTGATTTTTCAAACAAGATAGTAGAGCTTATAAAAGAAAATACAAAAAAATATGAAAAAGTTGTTTTTATTTCACCAAATAGACGATTGATGCGTTTTGTTGAAAAGGGGCTTGGTATTGATGAGCTTTTAGAAACCGAGATGTTTACGATTGAGGAGTTTGCCCAAAATCTCAATATAGATTTTCTGGATGATGTACGAAAGATACACTCTGATATTGAAAGAAATATATTTTTTTTGGAAATGATTAAGGATAATCTGCCTGATTTTTATAAAAAATTGGGAAATTCCGATGCAAATGTCTTTGTGTGGGCAAAAAGACTTTCCAAATTGTTTGATGATATCGACAGGCAGCTGCTCTGTGAGAAAGTGAGCAATTTTCAGTATGTGGATGCAGTTGAGCCTGTATCTGAAATTTTGGAAAATCTAAAAACTCTTTATGCCGTATATGATAGGGAGTATAATTTTTTATTCGGAGGCAAATTTTTTAAAAATGCCGTTAGCATAACAGAACATAAGCCGTTTCAACATAAATACAAAAACACTCCGTTTGTTTTTGGCGGTTTGGTATTTTTATCAAATTCGGAAAAAAAGATAATAAAAAACATATCGCAGTTTACAGATATTTATTTTGCTGTTCCAAGCGACCTTAAAAAGAGGGATGTGATTGTTGTTGATGGTCAATCTTATGAGTTTGGCAATTTTGAGGCAGTAGATAAGATAGTCAATGATTTAAACAGTTTGGAAAAAACAGAGATTGTGGAAATTTGCGGAAAAAGTAGAGAATTTAATGCGGATTTTTATGAATTTTCCAATACGCATATCGAGGCTTCATTTATTGCAGGTAAAATGCGTGGGGTTATAGAGAATTCGAACAAGAAAGATAACCCCGAATATCTTGCTGTTGTTTTGCCCAACAGCTCTTCTTTGTTTCCTCTTTTGGGATTTTTGGATAAAAAGGATGATTTGCCGTTGAATATAACTATGGGTTATCCGTTTGGTCATACCGATGTGGGTTTGTTTTACGATTCTTTGCTTAAGCTTATTGTGGATATTGAAAGAAAGTATGCAGTATCCAAACGGTATGCTGCCGACTCAACAATACTGCTTCAATTTTTAAATACAACAGTTTCTGGTTTATTGAAGAGTGAATTTGGAATGGATGAGTTGAATAGTTCTTTATTTGAATGTGAATGCGGGTGTTTGATTTATGAGTTTGAAGATAAAGATGCTCTTTTTGAAAAAATTATTAAGCCTTTTTTGGATGCTAAAAATTTTGATATGCTGCATAGGGCTTTTTTGAATTTGTTTGACTGCTTTGATAAGGATTTAATAAACAGCACGCAGTATCGATTTACTGCTCAAATGATACAGATGTTTTATGCAAGGGTGGTCGGAAAAATAAAAACAATAAAAGGCAGTATAGATTTGAGTGCTTTGTTTGTTTATCATTTTATCAAAGATATTGCAGATGGCTTGAGTGTGCCTTTTGAGGGATATCCTTTAAGGGGAGCTCAAATAATGGGTGCTCTTGAGGCAAGAATGCTCGGTTTTGAAAATCTGATTATTGCCGATGTTAATGAGGGTGTTTTGCCGTCTGTTGATAAGCTTGATCCGCTTCTGCCTGAGGATATAAAAAATCAAATTGGTCTTGCCTCATATAGGGAAAGAGAAATGCTTGAAAAATATTACTTTTTCAGACTAGTGTATTCTTCAAAGAATGTGTTTGTTTTATACAAAAGCTCAAGCGGAACAGATAGTGAGAAAAAAAGTCGGTTTGTTGAACAGCTTATGCTTATGCAGGAAATCAAAAAGAAAAAAAAGATTGCTCCCACTGTTGAACATATAGGATTTCCTGTTTTTGAAAAGAAATTGGTCGGCATTGATAAAAACGATGAATTTTGTAGACACATTGAGTCTGTTATAGAAAGCAATAAATTATCACCTTCGTCTTTGGATTTGTATATGAGTTGTCCGTATAAATATTATCTTGAAAAGGTGAAGAATATTAAAAAGCGGGTTTTGTTTGATAAGGATTTTGAGGCAGATAAGGTTGGAACGCTTATACATTTTTTCCTTGAAAAGGGTTTTGGGCCTTTTTTGAACAGCGCTGTAGACAGAAATATCTATTTAAAGATAAAAAACGCTGTTATAAAGCAAATTGGCAGTATAGCAAAAAATTCATCTATTAAAGGTTTGAAGGATGATGTTGCTGTATATTTAAACAGGTTGAGCGATTTTCAATTTGATGCTTTGAAATTGATTGCTGCCCACAGGATTGAAAACTTTTTTTCGGTGACTTTAAAGGATTTTGAGGAATTTGAGCTTTTGGGTGTTGAAGAGAAGCTGTACCTAAGGGAATTTGGGATTTACGGATTTGCCGATAGGATAGATAAACTCAAAGACAATATAAGAATTATTGATTACAAAACAGGACTTTATACCCATTTTCCAAAACCCAAAAAGTTGAAAAATCTGATTGAGAATGATGGGTTTGATTGGTGTGAATTTAATAAGGATAAGCTTGAAAAAGTAAGGGATGCTGTGGGTTCTGTTCAGATGCCTGTCTATATATTGATGGGTATGGAAAAATTTAAAAAACAAAAGGGTGTTGATGCTGTTGTTTATAGAATTAGTGCAAAAAGGTATAATATGATTAAAATGGTGAAGGGTGATGATGTTGAATCGTATAAAAAAGTGGTTAGGTATATTATTAACCATATGAATAAATGTAGTAAAATCTATGCGCTAAAAGGTGATGTTTGTAAGTTTTGTGAATTTAGACATTTTTGCAGGTTTGTTTAATGGCTTCCGGATTTTTTGCTCTTTTTGACGATATTTCTACACTGATGGACGATATTGCCGCAATAAGCAAGATTGCGACAAAAAAGACAGTTGGACTGCTTGGTGATGATTTGGCTGTCGGTGCAAAGAAGAGCTCCGGTTTTGTATCCTCAAGGGAGCTTCCTGTGATTTGGGCGATAACTAAGGGCTCTTTTGTAAACAAACTGATACTTTTGCCTGTTGTTTTTCTACTTTCAGCTTTTTTATCTTGGGCTGTTGTTCCTATTCTTCTGCTTGGCGGTCTGTATATTTCTTTTGAGGGCGTTGAAAAGATGTATGAATATATCTTCCGCAAAAAGCATAAAAAACACACTCCAAGCACAGAGTCTGCTGATAAAAAATCTATACTTTCAAATGAAGAGAAAAAAATAAAATCGGCAGTAAGAACGGATTTTATTCTCTCTATTGAGATTGTTGTTGTAGCAATAAGCACGGTGAAAAATTATCCGATTTATATGCAAATACCCGTTGTCAGTTTTGTTGCATTTGCTGCAACAATCGGTGTCTACGGCATTGTTGCTTTAATTGTAAGGATGGATGATACTGGTTTGAAGCTTGTTGAGCTGAGTAATGGAGAAAATGTAATATTAGAAAAAATAGGTATGCTGCTTATAAAAGCCATGCCTTTAGTGATAAAGACTCTGTCTGTTGTCGGAACTTTGGCAATGGTGCTTGTTGCCGGCGGTATATATCTGCACAATGTCGGTTTTTTATTCACTGTTTTTCATGATGTTTTGAATGTTTTGCCTGCTTTGTTTGTTGAATTTTTCATCGGATTGGTTTTGGGGATATGTGCTTTTTTTCTTGTTAAAATATGGAAGTTGGCATATAGTTAACTGGTCCACACATACTTACTACCCTTACTAAATATATACAGGCTCACAAACTTACTCAACCATTCATAAGGGTAGCCTGCTGATACCGTCAACCTCTGTTCGCAACTTTTCTTCCCAGTGAGCTGTCTTTTCATTAAACATTAAGCAGCTTTAAACTGCGCCTCATAAATTTCCATAACCTGCTGTAGTTTATCCGGTTGAATGTAGCTTTTCTCAATTTCCCAGTCTTCGGTGTACTCCATCAAGTATGTGGTAATAAGCCTAAGATAGGATTCTCTTGATGGAAAAACAGATACCACCTTTGATCTCCTCCTAATTTCCCTATTGACTCTTTCTAACACATTGGTCGAACTTATCCTCCTTTTATCTATTTGTGGAAAGTAATAAAACTGTAGTGAATCCTCCAATCCGTTTTTCAACACTTCAATAGCTTCAGGGAACTTTTTGCCATACTCATCAATGATAGTTTATGCTATTTTATATACCTCTTTTTTACTGTTTTGCAGCCATATCTGTTTTAGTTTGGCTCCAAATGCTTCTTTTGCTCTATGGGGAATGTGAGCCAAGATATTTCTCATAAAATGCACTTTGCAGCGCTGCCAATTGGATTCCTTGATGAGCATCACTGATAAGCAGAGCTATTTTCTGCAATCCTCTATCTTTAAGCTTATCAAAGAAATTTTTCCAGGTTTCATACGATTCATTCACAAACGGCCTACGGATAGCACTTCCCTTTTGCCTTCCAAATTTACTCCATAGGCTATCATAATTGCGGTAGATACAACTTTGCCGTCATACTCTCGCATCTTTTCATACAAAGCGTCAACCCATACAAAGGGATACTCTTTTTGCAGTGCTTTAGTCCTAAACTCTTGTATTTGCTCATCAAGCTCCTTGTTGATTTGTGACACTTGTGAAGCACTAATATTTTCTATTCCAAGTTCTTTTACCAAACGCTCTATTTTTCTTGTTGATACTCCGTTGACGTATGCCTCTTTGACCATTTCAATCAATGCCTGTTCACTTCTTCTTTTTTCGGTGATGAAAACGGAATATACCCGCCTTTTCTTATCTTTGGAATCATTAAATAAGCTGCATGAGAGCCTTGTATCGAATCTTCTTACTCTATAGCCACTGAAATAGCTTTTTGGCTTACTGCTATGCTCTCCTTTTTAGCTCCTACCTTTAATTCAGACTCTATCTTCATTAACTGCTCCATCATCCATTTCATCATTGAAAGCAGAGGGTCGTCTTCAAGAACAAATTGGGTCATTACCTCTTTAAACATTTTGCTCTCATCTACTTTTTTGCTATTATTTCTCATGGATAGGCATCTTCTGTTTGTTTTTTTCTCACTGGGAAGTCTATCCAACTTTTTTACTAATCTCAAAATCTTAAAAAGTCTTCAAATGAAATTGCGAACATTAGTGTGGGGTATCAACGGTGGACAAATGTTGCAAAATGGAATATATATTGCAGGCAATACTGATGGTTTATTTAGAATTGATGCATACTGCCGAATCGGCTTTAACAAAAGCAAAAGAAACAAAAAAAATAGAGTTTTTTTTCATATCGAAATAAAAAGAGACAAAAGAAAACTTTGAACTTGAAAATTATATAAAACACTCAATAAAACACAACAACTTCTTTTTTTACTACCAGCCTATTCTCAATTTACACAACAATCACATTAGTAAATGTGAAGCCCTAATAAGATTAAAAGACAAAAACGAAAACTTCATAAATCCAGAAAAATTTATATCTCTTACTGAAAGAGTCAATTTAATAAACTACATAACAAAACTCGTTATTGAAAAAGTTACAAAAGAGGCAAAAAGCTTGAATATTGATGTTGCAATAAACATAAATGCAAAAGATATTAAAAATCCCAATTTCATAGAAATACTTAAAGAAAATATATAAAAAACGGCATCACAAATATAGCCATAGAAATTACAGAAAAGGATGTTATTGAAAATTTGAAAAATATTAAAAAACTCTCAAAAGAGCTTAAGAATCTTGATATAGATTTAGAGATTGACGATTTTGGAATGGGATATTCATCGTTTTATAGAATCATACAGTTAGACTTTAACACCATAAAAATAGACAAAACCATGATAGATTTGGTTTTAGAAAACAAAAAAGCCCAAAGTATTATCCGCCACATAATAAACATGTCCCACTCACTTGGGGTAAAAACACTTGCAAAGGGTGTCGAAAATAAAAATCAGCTGGAACTTTTAAAATTATTTGGCTGTGATTACATACAGGGATACTACATAAGCAAGCCGCTTCCGTTTGAAGAATTAAAAGAATTTATAAAACAACAAAACTCTACACATCCCAATCCATAATCCTATAGGAAACAGCCTCTTTCACATGGATAGGTAAAATATCTTCTGAAGATTCAATGTCTGATATCGTCCTTGCAAGTTTTAGGATTTTTGAATAACTCCTGCCACTTAATCCGAATCTTTCAACTGCAAGCTTCACTATTTCTCTCGACTGCTTGCTTAATTTGCAGTATTTTTCCAACTCCTTTTCGCCCATTTGAGAGTTGTAATGAATATCTGTATTACTGAATCTATTTTTTTGTATTTTATAAACCTTTTCAACAACAGCTTTCATAGATGATGATGAAAATCCGTCATTTAATCTTTCGGATGCCAACTTATCATAATCAACCTCATCCACATTAACCTGAATATCAATCCTATCCATAATAGGACCTGAAACCTTTGACCTATACTGTTTTATCTGAGCTATTGTGCATGAGCATTCACGCTTTTTTGAGCCGTAATATCCGCATTTGCAGGGATTCATAGACGCTACAAGCATAAAATTCGAAGGATAGGTTATTTTGGCAGCTGCTCTTGAAACCGTTACAACACCGTCTTCCATCGGCTGTCTCAAAACCTCTAAAACATTCCTCTTAAATTCCGGAAACTCATCAAGGAAAAGTATTCCGTTATGGGCAAGTGTAATTTCACCGGGATTTGCATTCACACCACCTCCTATCAAACTGACATCACTCGATGTGGTGTGCGGCGACCTAAACGGCCTTTTGGTTACTATAGGATTGGATTCGCTAAGCTTGCCTGCAATACTGTAGATTTTCGTAGTCTGTAAAATTTCATCTTCACTCATATCAGGCAAAATCGTGGGCAGTCTTTTTGCTATCATTGTTTTTCCGACACCCGGAGGACCCACAAGAAGCATATTGTGAAAACCGCATGCAGCAATCAAAGCAGCCCGTTTTGCTTTCATCTGACCTTTGATATCGGAAAAATCCATACCATAAGATATTTCTGTTTTTGAAAGCATCTCAATATTGAAAACTGTTGGTTTTTTATTGATAACGCCGCTTAAAAAATTCACAACCTCAAGCAAACTATCAAATCCATATGTTGAAGCACCAGACAGTGCTGCCTCTCTCTCGTTTGCTTTGCTTACAATAAGCTTTAAGTTATTCTGTTTTGCAAAAACACCGACTGGAAATATTCCGCTTAAGCCCCTGAGCTGTCCATCCAAAGAGACCTCAGATGCAAAAACATAACCTTCAACATCCATCTTAACACCCGATATACACGCAAGACCTAAAGCAATTGCCAAATCAAAATATGACCCCTGCTTTTTTACATCTGCAGGAGCTAAATTTATGGTTATTTTTCTCGGAGGGAGCTTAAATCCGCTGTTTTGAAGGGCATGAAGCGCTCTATCTTTGCTTTCTTTGGCTGCACCTTGAGCCAATCCTATAATGTTGATAGAAGGCAGACCCCTTGCAGAGTCTACCTCAACATCAACCGGTTTTGCATCAATGCCAAAAAGAAAAGCACTTTTCAGCTTAACAAACATTAGAAAATTAGCGTGTCTTTATACTTGCAACAGGTGAGGGTTTACTCTCTTGTCCGTACTGGTCTACAGATTTAACCCAATAGTAATATGTTGTATTTGCAGATACATCTTTGTCAACATACCTTGTTTCGGGTGTATCTGCTATCTTCTTTGCAATTACTATGTAGTATCTCCTAAAAACCTCATATCCTACAGTATCGCTTGAGCCGTTGTCCCATTCAACAAGAACCGAGTTATCATCTAACTGCTGAACCCTTATACCCTTTGGCGGTTCGGGAAGCGGTTTTGTTTTTACAGATGCCACTTCGTTGGTTTTGCTTTCTATATCATCCTTATCAACTGCATTGACCTTGTAGTAGTAGGTAAAACCAGGCTGCAAATTCTTATCTGTGTATGTAAGTTTTGAAGAATCAACAGAACCTACATAACTTAAATAATCTGGTGATATGCCTCTGTAAATTTTATATTTTACAACATCGGCTGTCGGGCTTGGAAACCAGCTTATTTCAAGCTTTCCCGCTCCGGCAATTTTTCCTGCTATTTTTGTAGGCGGCATGGGTCTTGCTTTGGTTTTTGCAACTGTGTATGCAAGTATCTTGCCGTCAACACCTTTGTAATTTATAGACACAACTGAGTAGTAATATGTTGTCTCATCCTGCAAATTCTTATCTACATAAAATGTATTGTTGTGACCGTTTACATGTCCAACCTTCCTAAACGGACCCTTTGCCGATAAACTTCTGTATATGTCGTATGCAACAACACTGTTATCATCAACCGGATTCCATTTTATCACAACCATTCTCGGCAGTCCGCTTTGTGAGGTAATCACTGTAGGAGACTGCGGAGGCGGTGCTGTATGGCCAATGACAATGTTGCTTGCTTTGCCAACACCATCTTTTGAGTATGTTACAATTTTATAGAAATAATCGGCATTATCTTCCAGATGGCGCAAGAATCCTCCGTTATCCACATAAGATGATTTGAATCTTCCGCTCAAGGTTGCAAGCTCTTTAAACTTTCCTCTGTTGTCGGATGATCTGTAAATAATATATCCTTCAACTCTCGGATCTGTTACAGGCATCCAAGATAGACTAACACTCCTTATACCGCCGTTTGCCTCAATTTTTTGGACTACCGGCAGATTAACAACCAACTGTTTGTGCGATTTAAATGGCGATGTAATCGTTGCACAGGATGTCAAAATCAACAAAGAAATCAACAGCAATACCTTTCTCATTTTAACCTCCGTTTTTTATTAACATTAATATATCTTCTGGCAGTTTTGAATAAAAACTTATTCTTTTAAGCGTTTCTGGATGTGTAAACGACAAAAAGAAAGCATGCAGAGCCTGTCTTTTTATGGTTTTTGTCTTTTTTGTGCCATACACGCCATCTCCAACAAGTGGATGATTTAAATACTTCATATGAACCCTTATCTGGTGTGTCCTTCCGCTAAACAACTTAAACAAAACAACATCTATATCTTTTAAGCGTTTTATTACCTTATATGCCGTTTTTGAGCTTTTGCCGTTTTCTTTCACACAAAATTCTTTCCTTTTTGTCGGATGCCTTGCAATCGGGGCATCTACAATACCCTTTTGTTTCTTTAGATGTCCTAAAACCAAACCTATATATTTTCTATCTATAGTATGTGAAAAAAATTGTTTTGCAAGCACAAAATGAGCCCTATCGGTTTTCGCCAACACTATAACACCGCTTGTATCTTTATCTATTCTGTGCACAACGCCAGGACGCAAAGGTGCACCTATGCCGGATAATTTTACACCCCTAAACAACAAAGCAGAAACAACGCTTTGTGTTTCTTTGGCGGCACCCGGATGTACAACCAAATTCGCGGGTTTATCTACAACAACAATCGATTCATCCTCATAAACAATATTTATATCTGCATTCTCAGGCAAAACAGTTAGTTCAGGCTCTTTCGGTATATCAATAAAAATTACATCGTTAAGCTTGAGTTTACGGTTTTTCTTTGTGTGATCATTGTTTATTGTAATGTAGCCGTTTTGGATGTAATTTTGAATTCTATTTCTCGGTATTTCAAGCATATCGGACAAAACAGAATCAACTCTCAAATCACAGTATTCAATATCTTCTATCTTTATGCTATCCATTTCTACTGAAAATACTTCTCGTATATGTTCTGAATTGTCGGTTTTGTATTGGATTTATATGACGATACCGTCTCAGGCGGTCTCAAACTGTTTAGCACATCGGATGTAATGCCTTTTGGAATAGGAAAAGTCTCTATTTTTTTGTTTTTGAGAGCATTTTTCATATACATTATCCAAATAGGTAGCGCAGCCCTTGCACCAGTTGCACCTTTAAAAATGGTCTTATTGCTGTCGTAACCCACCCAGACACCGCACACAAGACTCGGAGAATAACCTATAAACCAGGCATCTCTATAATCATTGGTTGTACCTGTCTTTCCGGCAAGAGGTCTTCCAATAACCCTTGCCCTTCTTCCTGTTCCGTAGTTAACAACATTCTTTAACATTCCTGTCAATATAAAACCGTCAACCGTGTCAAACACTCTTTTTAGTTTCGGTTTATCTTCGTATATAACATCACCGTCTCTGTTTACAACCTTTGTTACAAAAATAGGTTTTGGTAGAAGTCCATAATTATCAAAAGAGGCATAGGCTCTTACAAGTTCAATAAGTCTTAAAGACAAAGAGCCCAAAGCAATTGACAAATCCGGTGGTATCGGCTCTGCTATACCGAGCTTTTTAGCAAGTTTTATAACATTCTTGACACCTATTGAGTTAAGTAGATTGATTGTTGCAATATTAACAGAGTGGGTCAAAGCATACATAAGTGTTACAGTTCCGTGAAATGTTCCCTCGTAGTTTTGAGGTCGCCACTCCTGCCCTTCGAATCTGAACACAACAGGCTCATCCTTTACTGTGTCTGTTGGCATATAACCTTGCTGTATCGCAGATAAATAAATAAACGGCTTAAAAGAGCTGCCGGGCTGTCTTTTTGCCTGCAACGCTCTATTAAACTGACTTTCCTCATAGCTGAAACCACCTACCATAGCCTTTATGTATCCAGTCTTTGGATCCATACTTAAAAGAGCGCCCTGAAGACCGTCATATTTTTTCTTAAGTTTTAGTATACCTGTTTTAACAGCAATAAATGCATATCTCTGCAGTTGAGTGTCAAGGGTTGTGTAGACCTTTAATCCATTTCTATAAACAATATCCTCACCGAATTTATCTATAAGCCAATTTCTCACATAATCCGCAAAATACGGAGCTACAATCAACCCGAAAAAGTTGGGCGGATGTTTCTTTAAAACTATTTTTGTATTCATGGCTTCTCTGTATTGATTTAAGTTGATAAAATGATTTTCATACATTCTTTTTAACACATACATCATCCTTCTTTTTGCCGATGATGGATGTTTATATGGGTTGTAAGCAGTGGGGGCTTTTACCAATCCGGCCAAAAGAGAACTTTGGGCAATTGTCAACTTGTCTGCATGGGTATCAAAATATCTTCTTGCAGCAGCCTCTATTCCCCATGCACCGGAACCAAAATATACCGTATTCAAATAAAGCTCAAGTATTTGATCCTTTGAAAGTTGCCTTTCAAGCCTGTATGCCAAAATAACCTCTTTAAGTTTTCTTGTAAGTGTTCTTGACGGCGTTAGATATATGTTTTTAACAAGCTGCTGCGTAATGGTGCTTCCGCCTTGAAGTATTTTTTTGTGCGCTATATCCTTAAGCAGCGCTCTGGTTATTCCTATTAAATCAATAGCACCGTGGTCATAGAACCTGGCATCCTCGCTTGCCAAAATAGCATATTTCATATTTGGGGAAATATTGTCCAGCTTGACGGGAACCCTATTCTGCAGTCCGAATTTTGCAATAATTTTACCATCTGAAGAATATACCTTTGTAGGAACAGGCAAAATATTCACAGAAACAATTCTGTCAAAATCTCCCCTTACACTAAAATATATTGAAACAAGATATAAAACAACAAGCAAAACAACCATAACAATAAATGTTGTAACCATTACACTTATCAATTTCAAAAAATTTTTTACAGCTTTTTTCATCTTAACTCCAAATCAAAAGAAAGAAATATGTATGTATTATACCAAGCTAAATCCTTTTTTAACATTATTTTAAGATAGTAGACAACACCTTTCAAATCGCCCTTCTGAGCCTGCATTATAGCCTTTGCCATATATGCATTAGTTAAATCCACACCTTTTAGAATAGATTTTGTAAAAAAGTTATCGGCAGCCTCAGGGTATCCGTCCAGATAATATGCAATACCCATTTTATAATAATCTTCGGCGTTGTATTGGGGAATACCGAACATTGCTCTGTATGCTTTTTCATACTGTTTGTCAAACAGATAGCAATCAGCCAATGTTCTTTTTATGAACACGCTGTTTTTGTATTTTTTATTAAAGTACTCCATTATTGTTGTGTAATTTGTTACATCTATATTCAGGTTTATTATATCCTCAAACTCTTTTTCAACAGACAAAAATTCCAAATCATTATTTATTGCTGCTTTTATCAAGAGAAATAGGTGTTTTTCTTGAGGAGTAAGTCTCTTATAACCCTTTTTATCAATACGATTATCCAAAATAAAGTAGGCAAAAACACCCATATCAGCCATGCTTTTGTTGACCTTGTCTATTGAAATTGATTTTAATTTTACTAAAAATTTTTTTAAATTCTGTTGAGCATTTTTTTGTTTTCCATCAATTTGCTTGACAATAAAATTGCCCACATATGGAAGAGGAAAATCCGGATAGGAGCTTTCAAGTTGTTTGAAAATATTCATAGACTTTTCAACATCGTGATTTTTTAGATACATAATTGCCACATTATATAAAAGTATGGGGTTTGTATTGGCTCTTTTTAGAGCCTTTTTGTAGTATAAAAGAGCACTGCCTAACTTTCCTTCTGCATACAAAGATAGGGCTTTTTGTGTAATCAAAACAGCCTCGGCCAAAAGAGCGGTATCCTCATAACTTTCCTTTGCTTTCTTAGGCAAACCGAGACTTTCGTATAAATCTCCAAGCTTAATACCAAAAGATGCACTGCCGAGATTAAACTTTATGGGTTTTAAATACATGTTCAATATCTCTGCGGCAAGCATACGATTTATGCCTTTTCTTTCAACATAGTCCTTTTTAGATATAGAATAATAAAGTGTAGGTTTGATATTGAAATGTTTATAACAATCAGGATAATATTGTTTGTTCATTATAAAATAATCATATGCAGCTTTGAGTTTTTTTTCATGAAGATAAACAAAAAAGGCAAGATAATTTTTGCACTTAATCTTGCCAAAATCCATATAGTAGGATTTTGGCAAACACTTCATAGCGCTTTTATAATTGCCTTTTGCTATATAAATAAGAGATTTATCATAGCATAGACTACCGATAACATAAGGTTTTATAGCTTTATCCAAGTAGTACTCAGCTTCGTTTAAGTTATCCTCTTTTAAATACATAGTGCCGAGCAGTCCGTTAATAATAGGTGCTTTGGGATATAAATCGGCAAGTTTATATACATCGGAATCACGGTTGTTTACCAAAAAATCATAGTATGCTCTCATCAATGAAATTTCTCTTTTTGAGATATGTTTTGTTTTTAATATCTCTAAAACCTGATTTGCCTTTTTATATTCTTTGTTTGCCATATAAATTCTAAACAGATTTATATATCCCAACACATAATTCGGATTATTCTCTATACTTAAAAGAAGATATCGTTTTGTTTTGTCTATTATATACTCTTTTGCCTTATCCAGTTCGCCAAGCTTCAAATACATATACCCTATGCTATAATAAGACAGATATAAATCAACGCTTGCTTGTTTTAGCTCTTTTATTGCTGCCCTATATTCACCCTTTTCTTGAAGTCTTAGAGCATTTATAAAGTGTGCATCCACTGCCGGATTATATTTTTTTGATTTTAATATTTGCTCTTTCTTTTCTTTTTTTAGCTTTTCTTTTACCTGCTTGTGAACAACGGGTTTTTTTTCAACATTCTTGGGCTTCTCTTTTTTTCCAAAAAAAACATAAAAAGTAAAAACTGAAACAATAATCAATAAAACAGCGGATAAACCGATAATGATAAGCTTTTTTTTATCTTTCAAGGAAGAGGCGGAAAGTACAATGCTTTTCGCCTCTTCTTCTATTTCTTCATCGGTTGACTCTTCTTTTGCAGGCTCTTCTTCTGTTTGCTGCTCTTCCCCTTCTTCCGATTCATCCGACTCTTCGTCTAAATCCTCAATAACTATAACTTGTTCGTCTTTTTCTTCTTCTACCATAGACTACTTTAGAGCATTTACAAACTGTTTCAGAGCTTCCATACCCTTCTTTATTGTGTCTAAATCAGTAGCAAAAGAAATCCTTACAAAATCGTCCTCTCCAAAGGCAATACCGGGAACAACCGCAACCCTTGCCTTCTCAAGCAGTACCATTGCAAAATCCATGGAATTGTTTATTTTGCTGCCCTCATACTCCTTGCCGTAACAACTTGAAACATTTGGGAATACATAGAATGCACCCTTAGGTGTTACACAGGTTAAACCCTCTATCTCATTCAAAGCTTTAACAATATAGTCTCTTCTTTCTTCGAATTTTTCTCTCATCATTGTAACACTATCCTGAGGACCGATTATCGCTTCAACCGCTGCCATTTGAGAAATAGAAGTCGGGTTTGATGTGCTCTGTGACTGGAGTTTAGTCATGGCGGATATAATTTCTTTATCTCCACATGTATATCCTATTCTCCAACCTGTCATGGAATAAGATTTACTTGTTCCGTTTACAACAAGAGTTCTTTGCTTTGCATAATCCGATAGCGTTGCAATACTTACAGGTTTATATCCGTCAAAAACTATATCCTCGTAAATTTCGTCAGAAATTATCCATAAATCATACTTTTCTGCCAATTCAGCTATAAACTGCAAATCCTCTTTTTCGTATGTTGCACCTGTCGGATTTGAGGGGTTGTTTATCAGTATTATCTTCGTATTGCCAGTTATGGCTTTCTCCAACTCATTTTTATCCAAAACAAAACCGTTTTCTTCCTTCGTTCTTACAATAACAGGAGTTGCTCCCGTAAATTTTACTATAGCTTCATAGGTTACCCAATAAGGTGCGGGTATAATAACCTCATCACCCTCTTCAAGCATAACAGCTCCTATGTTGTATAAAGAGTGTTTTGCCCCAACAGATATGCATACATTTTCTCTTGTATAATCAAGACCGTTTCTCTCTTTTTCTTTTTTTACAACCGCATCCTTTAGTTCATTGATTCCACCTGCAGCTGTATATTTTGTAAATCCGTTCTTAATAGCCTCAATTCCTGCCCTTTTTACATTCTCAGGTGTATCAAAATCAGGCTCTCCCGCAGAAAAGGTCAAAACACTGATGCCTGTTTCACACATATCTTTTGCTTTGGCACTGATACCAATGGTCATGGAGGGTTCAATCATATCTATTCTCTTATTCAACTTGGCTTTACTCATTTTACCGCCACTCCTTTATTAAAAAATTTATTTTTCATACGATTTATTACTATATTGGAAACAAACTGGTTTATATCTCCACCGTTTATAAAAACATCTTTCACAATAGATGAGCTTAAAAATGAATATTTTATGTATGGCATCATATATATCATCTCAACATCACTGTTCAGTCTCCTATTCATGAAAGCCATCTGAAGTTCATATTCAAAATCAGAAACGGCTCTTAAACCCCTTACTATTACTTTTGCCCCTCTACTTTTTGCAAAATCAACCAACAACCCCTTAACGCCTTCAACCTCAACACCGACAAGCTCACTTTCTGAATTAACTACATCCCTTGTTAATTCGATTCTTTCTTTAAAATCAAACATAGGGCTCTTGCCACTATTAACAGCTACAGCCACAATAACCTCATCAAAAATTCTGTTTGCCCTTTTTATAATATCAACATGTCCATTTGTAATAGGATCAAATGTTCCGGGCACTATTGCTATGCTACTCATTTTCTACCTCAAAATAATCCAAAGAATTTTTCCCAAAATTTCTGTTTTTTATTTTTGAAAAATCAAGAAATCTATCATCTAACCTGCTGTCTTTTGCATGCTCAACGCATACTACAGCATTTTTATTTATTTTACTAAAAAAATCTTTCAAAAATATGTTTATCTCAAAATCATATGGAGCGTCCACATAAACCAAATCCACAGAACGCACAAGGGAATTATCCAAAAATTTAAAAGCATTGGTATGGATTAGTCTAAATTTGGAAACATTTCCCATAGACTCAATATTTCGTTTTATAATATCAATACTTCTATAAGATTTGTCTACAAAAATCACCTCTTCTGCACCCCTTGATGCAGCCTCCAATCCAACAGAACCCACCCCTGCAAACAAATCCAAAAAAACAGACCCTTTAACTATGCTCTGAATGGTGTCAAAAAAGGATTTTCTCACTATGCTTCTTGTAGGTCTTAAGTTCTTATCTTTTATATAATTTACTTTTTTATATTTAAATTCACCTGCTAAGATACGCATTGCCTTAAAATACTAAATTCCTCTACCTTAAGATGGCTTTTAATATACAAAAATTCATTCGGATTTCCAACACTTTTTTCAAGTCCGTCCAAAGTATATAGGTTATTTATATCAATAGGCAAAACATCGAAATTTTTTGTAAAAATTTCATACCGTCCCGGTTTTATTCTGTTTCTTACCCTTATAAATATCTTACCGTCTTTTGAATACTCAATCACACCTACAAAATCACAATCCCTTTCATACCCTGAGGATTTAAGATACTGCTTGGGCTCATTCAGATAAAAACCAAACGAGTAGGGTCTATGGCTTATCTTGTTAAGCTCCTTCATATAAAAATCAATGTTATCTTCAAAGTTTCTGCCGCACAAAACATCATCCAACGCCTTTCTGTAGACTGCTGTTGAGACAGCAACATAGTAAACACTCTTCATTCTTCCTTCTATTTTGAGTGATTTTACACCTGATTGAACAATCTTATCCAGTATGGGCAAAGCGCACATATCGTATGAATTGAAAATAAATGTTCCCTCTTTGTGCTCTTCTACATGCATAGGCATATCCCGTCTTTTTTCTTCCACAACCGTATATTTCCATCTGCAGCTTTGTGCACAATCACCCCTGTTTGCACTTCTATTTGTCAGATAGGCACTCAAAAAACATCTACCGGAATAAGACATACACATAGCACCATGCACGAATGCTTCAGTTTCCACTTTTGACAATTTAGAAAACAGCTTTATATCTTCAAGTGTCAGCTCACGTGCCAAAACAACCCTCTCAACATTAAACGGCTTTAAAAGATTTGCAGCATGAGCATTTGTTATATTTGCTTGAGTGCTTATATGAACAGGAATATTGGTATATTCACAAACCAAACTTAAAATGCCCAAATCAGAAACAATAAAAGCATCCGGCGGATAATTGTTTAAAAATTTTAAAAACTCAACAAGCTCTTCAAGTTCTCCATCAAACAGATATGAGTTAATTGTAAGATATATTTTTCTTTTTGCTTTATGGACAAAATCCACAGCCTCTATAAGCTGCTCTTTGTTTAGATTTCCTGCTCTTGAGCGCAGACCGAATTTGTCATATCCCGCATATATGGCATCGGCTCCGTAATTTATGGCTGTTTTTATCTTTTCAAAATTGCCGCCTGGCGACAGAAGCTCAACAAAATCCATCATCAGGATTGGAATTATAGCATTAGTAAGTTATTTTACAAACTATTTATCTTTTTTGACTGCATAATAATGGAGAGAAAATTTCATTATATCGGCAAAAACGGGTGCTGCCACAACACCACCGTAGAAGCCGCCTTTTTTAGGGTTTATTATGGAGACAACAACAACAAGGGATGGGTGTTCAACAGGAGCAAAACCAGCAAAAGAAGCTATATACTCTTTTGTATCGTATGTGCCCTTTTTGGGAATTTGAGCTGTTCCTGTTTTACCTGCAGTGGTATAACCCTCAATATAAGCCCTCTTTCCAGTTCCTTTTGTTATAACATCTTCCAAAATGCCCTTAATCTCTGCAACACTTTCTTTTTTTAGAATCCTTTTCTTGTCAATTTTATATTTATACACAACACCGTTTTTGTCTTTTATGTATTCTAAAAAATGCGGTCTTACGGCATAACCACCGTTTGCAATTACAGCATAACTTTTAGCAAGTTGAATAGCTGTTACACTAATTCCTTGACCGAAAGCCATTGTAGCCAAATCAACATCGCCTATTGAAAATATATCCTTCACTATACCCTTTGATTCGGATATTGTATCAATACCGGTTTTTTTGCCAAATCCAAATTTTGACAGATATTGATAAAATAATTTTTTACCCATACTCAAAGCAATTTTTGCACTTCCGATGTTGCTTGAATTTATAAATACATCCCTAAAACCCAACCATCCAAATTTATGAACATCGTGTATTGTCTTATTCTTAAGTTTCCAGGAGCCGCCCTCGCAATATATAATCTCGTTCTCTTTAAAAGCTGAAGAGTCCAAAGCAGCAGACAGCGTTATAAGTTTAAAAACACTTCCCGGCTCAAAAACATTTGCAACAGCCCTGTTTTTTATGCTTGTATAGTCATATTTTCTATATTGATTGTTGTCATAGAAGGGGTATGAATCCATAGCCACAACAGAGCCGTCGTAGGGATTCAAAACAACAACCATGCCTCCATCTGCATCATGTTTTTCAACCGCTTCTTTTAGCTTTATATGAACATAATCTTGTATGTCTTTATTTATTGAAATGTACAAATCATCACCGTTTTTTGGGATAGGCGCAAATCTGTATCTGTATAAATCAAGAGGAACATCACCCTTTATGATCTCGGGTTTTAGATATTGCTCATAGTATCTTTCTAACCCTTCGGCACCAACACCATTTTTGAAACAAAATCCTATATTATGGGCAGAATATTCGCCATCGGGATAATATCTTTTATATTTTTTTATAAAACCGAAACTTCGAGGCATAAACGATTCGGATATATTTTGAAATACATTGGGCGGTATATCACGCTTAATTAAAACAAATCGAGAGGATTTGTTATCTTCTATAACCTTTTTTATGTATTCTGGTTTTATGTTAACTGCTGTTGATATTTTGTCAATAAAACGTTCAACGGATTTTGTGTAGTCCTCTCCGTTATTCTTTTTGTTTTCAAGGTAATATTTCGGATCGACAAACAAATCGTATGAAGGGTAATCTATTGCAAGATTTTTGTTTTTTTCAGAATATATACATCCCCGTTTTCCTTTTTTGTAGATTGTTTTTGTAATATTGTTTATATAGAGTTTTGAATAGTAAGTGTGTTTGATTACTGCGACATTGTAGGCTTTGATTAAAACGCTTAAAAGAGCTAACGATATAACAAAAAGAAAAAAATTATACCTAACCTTATTCAATGAACTATTTGGATTTTGTTTGAATCGGCTATACACAGACCATCAAGACTGCCGTTTTTTATAATCTCTTTTGAGCTAAACATTCTGGCTTTCTGAAGTTTGAGGTTATCAACAACCACCTGCAGTTCTGCCAATCTGTTTTTTTTCATATTTATATCATGCCCAACTTGAGCTATTGTACTGTTTTGATATCCGAGAGTATATATTAAAAAAGCAAAAAACAAAGCAAAAAACACCCTCGGCATAGGTATTGACAAAAAAAACACTCTACTTTTTTCTTTTGTGTATTCTTTGGCTGTAATACTTTCTGCATAATCAATCATTTTGCATCCTCCGTTTTATTTTTTACGACACATCTCATCTTTGCACTTCTTGCCCTTCTATTTTTTGCTATCTCGCCTTTTGTAGGTATGATTGGTTTTTTATTTATCAACCTTATGACACCTTTCTGCTTGTAGTCTCGAAATGCGTTTTTAACAATTCTATCCTCAAGTGAATGAAAAGATATAACGCATACAACACCGCTTGGCTTAAGAAGTGCAACAGCAGCATCAAGCCCCTTTTTTAGGCTTTCAAGTTCATCATTTACAACAATCCTCAAAGCCTGAAATGTCCTTGTTGCCGGATGTATCCTCTTATACAAATTCCTCGGAACACACATCTCAACAATTTCGGCAAGCTGTTTTGTTGACATAATAGGTCTGGCTTTAACTATATTTCTTGCTATACGGCCTGCAAACCGCTCCTCTGAGTAAACCCTTAAGATGTTTTCTATGTCCTTCTCAGACCACTCATTAACTATTTTTGCAGCAGTCAAAGGCTTTGTTTTGTCCATACGCATATCCAAAGCAGCATCTTCGGCAAATGAGAACCCTCTGTCTTTTGATGTGAGTTGATCCAAAGAAACACCCAAATCCATCATTACACCATCAACAGCGTTAAATCCGAGACTTTTAACAACAGCCAAAGCATTGGAAAAATTGTCATTTACAAGAATTAATCTGTCTTGAAATTCTCTTTTTATCGTGTTTTGGGCATATTCTATTGCCGATTTGTCCCTATCAAAAGCAATAACAATACCTTCTGGGGCTGACTTTTCCAAAAGCATTCTTGCGTGTCCGCCGGCACCAAGTGTAAAATCCACATATATACCGTTTTCTTTTGGGCTTATGGCAAATATGGATTCATCAAGCAGAACACTAACATGTTTCATCAGAATATACCCAACTCCTCAATTTGACTTGCAAGCTCCTCTTCTGAGGAACGCAGAGCATTAAACTCTTCTTCCCATTTTTCCTTAGACCAAATCTCTATGTGGTCTAAGTTGCCCAAAATAACCACATCCTTTTCTACTGCAGCATCATCTCTCAAAACAGCAGGAACCAGCACCCTGCCCTGTCTGTCTATATTCACATCCTGAGCAGAAGAAAAAAACATCCTCTTAAATCTTCTTGCCGCTTTATTTGTAAGAGGCAGATTGACAGCTTTTTCCTCCAACTTCTCCCAAACATCGTGTGGATACACATAGATACAGTCATCGAAAATGGTCATAACAAGGGTGTTTATATCCCTGCTTTTCAATATCTCTTTAAACCTCGGGGGAATTTTCACTCTCCCCTTGTCATCTATGGAGTACTCAAATCTTCCTCGAAACATCCACTAACACCCACTTTGTACCACTTTTAACCTATTACTTAATCGGATGTCAAGGAAAAAAGTTAAATTCGTCTACTTTTTTAGATATTATGCGTGGATACTATTTTGGTTTTTATTTCAAAAATATAATACAGAGTTTATGGAAATAGGAAATTAATGAATTTTTGTGTTGTTTCTGCCTGAATTTTTTGCATCATAGAGAGCATCATCTGCTCTTTTTAACAAACTATCAGGCGTATCGTTTTCTTTTAGTTGTGCAACACCGAGACTGATTGTGATTTTTCCGACATCTGAAAATTTATTATTTTCCACACGCCTTCTAATCTTTTCGGCTACATTAAAAGCAACATTTTCGTCAGCTTTTATAAGAAGAATAACAAACTCCTCTCCGCCTATCCTAAACAGAAAATCCAAAGAGCGTATATGTTTTTTTACAATATCGGATAGAGTCTTCAATACATAATCACCGACCTGATGCCCATATGTATCGTTAACTTGTTTAAAATGGTCAATATCATACATAATAACTGAAAGTGGATTGTTATATCTTTTTGATCTGACAATCTCCGCTGCAAAAACTTTTTTAAAATATCTCCTATTATACAAACCGGTAAGTTCATCTCTTATACTTGCAATCTTTAGTTCCTCCTCATATTCCTTTTGTTTTGTTACATCAAACATAACACAGATAACACCTTCTGGTGTTTCATCTTTGTCATAATAAAGAGATTTATGTAACTCGATATTTTTCAGCTTTCCCCCTGCATCAACCAAATTCATTAAATTTATACACTCTTTATGTTTATTCATATGCCTCAATATATCATCCTTTAACATCTTGATCTGTAAATCATTTTCACAATCTGTCAAATTTTCCTTTTTTATGCCGAAAAACTCCTCAAATGCTCTGTTAATATTCACAACCTCACCGTCTTTGGATACAATAATTAAAGGGTTTGGGATGGATTCTATAAGATGCTTTTGAAATTTTTCTTCAAATTCAATTTTGTGTCTATAGTCACTTGCACTCTTCATCATCTTATTCATAAAAATAATAACAATTATAAAAAGAAAAGATTCCAACACTAAAAGCCCAACAAACAGCCCAATAACATTTGTTAGGATAAAAGAATTCAAAACAGTATCTCTTTTTTCCAACTCCTTCTTAAATATCTCCGGATAATATCCCGTGCCTATAATCCAATGCCACTGAGGATAATATTTAATATAGGTTATTTTGGTCGATACAGTATCTGTTCCCAGAATCCTAAATTTATACCTAACAAAACCTTCTCCAACACTTAAAGCCTTATTCAACATTTCTTTCATAAACAGTTTACCGTCAATATCTTTTCTATCCAAAGGAATCTCTGTTCCCATTAGTTTTTTAGGCATATTAGGATTAACAACTCTAAATACCTTCACATTATCGCTCGTTGCATCTATTTTCAATACAAATACATACCCTTTTCTATTGCTACCGTATCTGAATTTGTTCAATTTTTGAACAATATTTTTTTTCAGCTTTTCTTCTATGTCTTTATAGAATACAATTCTCGCTATACCCCATTTATAAGGAGAAAAATATTTAACATACAACAGCCTTCCGTAAACCTGTCTGGTTTGCTTCACGGTATTATACAAACCCGGAAAGCGCAAATAATAACAAAGAAACGTACCGTGTTCTTTGCTCGTTTTTAAATTCTTTTTAACAATCTGAAAAATTTTATTACCGAATGCGTCTTGAAAGTTGTATATACTTACACCCGTCTTAATGGAAGGATGCATTTTTACAATACCGTTTTCATCAACAACAATAAAATCTTTGTGTTCACGCTTTAGTGTTGAAAGTATAATCAACTGAAGCTCTTTTTTGCTTACTTTATTTTTCAGTCTTTTATATAACAAATCTGCAACATTACAACCTCTGATAACACTATCCTCTAAAGCAAGTTCTACATCCGTATACATTTTGCCTCTTGCGAGTTCTATATCTCTTATTATTTTCTTAACGGTTTCTTTTACAAAAATATTTTCATTTCTTTCGTAGATATGTTCATACTGCTCAACAACATTATTATGAAGCCTTTTTAAGCTTGCATAAAACATAAAAGATACGACAACAAGCATTGTCAAACTTATTACAATCAAAATCCATATAAATTTTCTTTTGAATTTTTTCTCAATATCATTCATATACATTTGTATACTAAATAATACCTTGATTATCAACTAAAAAAAGTATGTATTCCAAATTGTTATTTAGAAATTTTTATTTTAGTTTGTCAACTAACTGTTGTTCCCACGCAAACTTGATATTTTAATGCAGGAGGTTTAGTGAATTGAAAACAATCTTTTCAATGATAGTCATAATCATAATCTTTTTTCTTATCAAAGATTCAAAAAAAGTGAAAGACGAGCATGGATTTACAACAGCAAACAGAGGCTTGTCATACTCAGGTGTTGCATTTGTAATAATCGGAACACTCGTTGGCGGAGCATCAACTGTAGGCACTGTTCAGCTTGCCTATTCATATGTTATTGCAGTATGGATATTTACACTTTTTTAGCTGTGTTATCTGTTTGATTCTCGGACTATTTTTTGCATAGTCTACTTAAATAAGAATTTGATTCTACTATACTAAGCTGGAGCTACATGTCAATGAATATAAAAGGTGTTAGTATTTTTATATCTCTTATAGCCATTATGCTGATAAAAGACCAAAAAATCCTAACAAAACTTAAACCTGTAATTATTATCATACCTATTTTCTATATACTTATGTCTATTATTATGAAGTTTACATAAAAAATCATCTTATAAATCTTGACAAATATAATTTTTTGATTATTTTGTTAGCAGACAAAAAGAGTGAGTGCTAAAATGGAAGAGTTAAACAGCAGAATGGTTCTGGTTTTGAGTGTTATAGTAGATAACTACATAAAATACAAACAGCCGGCAGGCTCGAGGGTTTTGACAAAAAGATACGGGCTTGAGTTTTCTCCTGCAACAATGAGAAACACGATGCTTGATTTGGAGGAGTTTGGTTTTTTAACCCACACACACACCTCCGGCGGGAAAATACCGACACAGAAGGGTTATAAATTCTATCTCAACATGATTGTATCCAATTTCAATCCAAAACTGAAAAAAGAGTTCGAAAACATAAACATTAACAACACATTCTCAAGCCTTGATGAAAAAATGAGACACATCCTCGATGTGGCAAGTTCTCTAAGCGGTCTTGTTTCTCTTTTGTCGCTTCCCGATTTTACAAAAACAAGGATTAAAAACCTTGAATTTATCAAAATATCAGAAGATAAAGCGATGTGTGTGGTGGTGTCTGAAACCAACATCATAGATACAAAAATGATAACACTCGATAAATCGTTCAGCGAAAAAGAGTTAAAAGAATTTTCAGAACACATCACAAACAATTATGCCGGCTGGTCATTGGAGGAAATTTTTGAGGAGCTAAAAGAGTACATAAACTCACACAAACAGGTTTGTGAAACAATGATTAAAAAACTCATTGACAACTCCAAAAACTCAAAGGTTCTTGTATCGGGCGTAAAAAATATCTTTAACTATCTTGCGTTTAACAATGATATGGAGAAACTTAAAAAAATAATTTCACTCCTTGAGGAAAAACGCAGCATCTATGAACTTCTAAAAAATGTCACAGAAAGCGACAGAACCATACTCATAGGAAGCGATTTACCAATCAACGAACTTCAAGAGCTTGGACTTGTTTCATCATCTTATAAACACGGAGATGAAAGGCTCGGCGCAATAGGCATAATGGGTCCAATTAACATGGACTACAAAGAAATTTTAAACATTGTCGAATCGGCAAAGAAAAAAATAGACGAAATAATAAACAAGTAATCGGGAGGGTTTATGAAAAACAAAGACTTAAACAACGAACAAAAAGAGCAGCAGGAACAAAACCAAGAACAAAAAGAAAAAAACGATAAGGAGTTGGATATAGACACGCTAAAACAGGAATTGGGAAAAATGAACGACCAGTATTTAAGGCTCTATGCCGATTTCGACAACTACAGAAAGAGAGTCCAAAAAGAAATAGAGGATGTAAAAGAGGCAACAAAAAGATCGCTCATCAATGAATTTCTCGTAATACTTGATAACATGGAAAAGGCTTTAAGAATAAGTCAAGACCATAAAGATTCAATCATCGAAGGCATCGAGCTTACAATGAAATCGTTCAAAGATATCTTGAAAAAACACGGTGTTGAAGAAATCAATCCGGATAATGAACAGTTTAACCCCGATTTGCATGATGCACTCATGATGAAAAATTCTGAAGATTTACCAAAAAATATTGTCATGCAGACACTTGAAAAAGGCTATACATACAAGGATAAGCTGATTAGACCAGCAAAAGTAGTGGTAAGTGCGGGTATAAGTAAAAAAGAAGAAAATGAAACAGCCAAAAAAGAAACACAAACAAATAATTCTAAGGAGGACTAAAAATATGGGAAAGGTTTTAGGAATTGATTTGGGAACAACAAACTCTTGTATGGCAATCATAGAGGGTACAAAACCCAAGGTTATACCAAATGCAGAAGGTGCAAACACAACACCAAGCGTTGTTGCTTTTACGGATAAAGGCGAAATACTTGTTGGGCAGGCTGCAAAAAGACAGGCTGTCACAAACCCCAGAAGAACCGTTTTTTCCGTTAAAAGGCTGATTGGAAGAAGATTTGAATCCAAAGAGGTAAGCGAAGCAAAAAACAGGCTGCCTTATGAGATAACAAAAGGTCCAAATGACGACTGTAGGGTAAATATAGACTCAAAGGAGTATACACCTCAGGAGATTTCTGCAAAAATACTTCAAAAATTAAAAGCAGATGCTGAGGCATATCTTGGAGAAAAAATAACGGATGCTGTTATTACCGTTCCTGCATATTTTGATGATTCCCAGAGGAAGGCAACAAAGGATGCAGGAAAAATTGCAGGTTTGAATGTATTAAGAATTATAAACGAACCTACGGCTTCGGCTTTGGCTTTTGGACTTGACAGAGAAAAAGAGGGTAAAATTGCTGTCTACGACTTGGGCGGTGGAACATTCGATATCTCTATCCTTGAAATAGGCGACGGTGTTTTTGAGGTTAAGTCAACAAACGGAGATACATTCTTGGGCGGTGACGATTTTGACAGAGCATTGATTAACTATATTGCAGACGAGTTTAAAAAAGAAAACGGCATAGATTTAAGGGATGATGCAATGGCTCTTCAAAGGCTCAAAGAGGCTGCAGAAAAAGCAAAGATTGAGCTGTCAAGTGCGATGGAAACAGAAATCAACCTGCCGTTTATTACAGCCGATGCATCAGGTCCTAAACATCTTGTAATGAATATAACAAGAGCAAAATTCGAACAGCTTGTTGAGCCTCTCATTCAAAGAACACTTGAACCCTGCAAAAAGGCATTAAAAGATGCAAACCTCTCATCATCAGATATTGACCATGTTATACTTGTAGGTGGTATGACAAGGATGCCAAAAATCAGAGAGGTGGTAAAAGAATTCTTTAATAAAGAACCGAGAAAAGATGTAAACCCCGATGAGGCAGTTGCTCTCGGTGCAGCAATCCAGGGCGGTGTTCTTCAGGGTGATGTAAAAGATGTGCTTTTGCTTGATGTTACGCCGCTTTCTTTGGGAATAGAGACACTTGGCGGTGTTATGACAAAAATAATCCCGAGAAACACAACCATACCGACAAGAAAATCACAGATATTCACAACAGCAGACGACAACCAATCAGCTGTTACAATACATGTTCTGCAGGGTGAGCGTGAAATGGCAAACGACAACAAAACACTCGGAAAATTTGAGCTTGTGGGTATACCACCGGCACCAAGAGGCGTTCCTCAGATTGAGGTTACATTCGACATAGACGCAAACGGAATACTCAATGTCAGCGCAAAAGATAAAGCAACCGGCAAAGAACAAAACATAAGAATAACATCATCCTCAGGCTTAACAGAGGAAGAAATCGATAAAATGGTTAAAGAAGCAGAAGCTCATGCCGAAGAGGATAAGAAAAAGAAAGAACTTATAGAAACGAAAAACAAAGCCGACTCACTTGTCTATGCAACACAAAAAAGCCTTGATGATTTTAAAGATAAAATCAGCGAAGATGAGAAAAAGGATATTGAAGAAGCTATAGAAAAAACAAAGAAGGCTTTGGATGGTGATTCCAAAGAAGAAATAGAAAAAGCAATGGAAGAGCTTGCAAGAAAATCACACAAGCTGGCTGAGGAGGCATACAAAAAAGCTCAAGCAGAAGGAAAAACCGAAGGTGAACAACAGAATACAGAAAACGCAGGCCAGGCAAAGCAGGATGAAGAAGAGGTTGTAGAGGCTGAAGTTGAAGAAGACGATGGCAAAAATAAATAGAATATGATACATATTTTCGCAGTAAATTAAATGAAGGGGGTTCGGTTTTCTGAATCCCCTTTTTAGTTTAAAAAAGCAGAAGGCGGTAGTTGGATAGATGAAGGATTATTATGAAATTTTGGGTGTTTCAAGGGATGCAACCGACGAAGAGCTGAAAAAAGCATACAGAAAACTTGCAATACAGTACCATCCCGACAGAAATCAGGGAAACAAAGAAGCAGAAGAAAAATTCAAAGAGATAAACGAAGCCTATTCGGTTTTGTCAGATGCTACAAAAAGAGCTCAGTATGACCAGTTCGGAACGGTTGATGATACAGGATTTGAGGGTGGATTTGGCTACTCATCGGCTTTTGACGATATATTTTCAAACCTTTCAAGTATGTTTGGTGATATATTCGGTGATTACACATCTCACAAAGAACAGGAAAACAGACCGCAAAGTGGCGATGATATAAGAATATCCCTAACAATTGATTTTAAAGAAGCTGTATTTGGTGCAAAAAAACAAATCAGGATAAAAAGAAAAAAGATATGCGATGTATGTAATGGAACAGGCGCCGAAGAGGACGGTATAGAGGTTTGTTCATACTGTAATGGAATGGGTCAGGTTGCATACTCTCAAGGATTTATGTCTATTAGACAGACCTGTCCGAAATGTCAAGGCCTTGGTAAAATAATTACAAAAAAATGCAAAAACTGCGGTGGAACGGGCTATGTTTATGAAGAAGAAACCATAAACATAAAAATCACTCAAGGCATAGACGACGGCAACATCATAAGAGTAGCAGGATACGGAAATCCGGGGATAAACGGCGGTCCAAACGGTGATTTATACATATACATAACCGTTAAGGAACACGAATTTTTCAAAAGAAACGGCAAAGATATATACACAAAAATACCCATATCGATTACACAGGCTGCACTTGGTGCCGCAATTAAAATACCAACTATATGGGGAGAGCATGAGATTGAGATACCACCAGGCACGCAAAACGGAGAACGATTTATAATAAAACATAAGGGTGTTGAGCTTTCGGGCTCAAGGGGCAATCACATAGTTGATCTTGAGGTAGAAATCCCCAAAAAACTGACACAGAAACAGAAAGATATACTTATGGAATTTGCAAAAGAATTGGGAGAAGAGCTAAACTATAAAAATTCCGTTTTGGATAAATTTAAAAACCTGTTTAAATAAATGAACGTAGAACTTTTAAGTCTGCCTCTTATAGGCGCTTTTATTGGATATTTTACAAACTATGTTGCTATAAAGATGCTTTTTTTACCCAAAAAGCCTTATTATTTATTCGGCATGCGCATCCCGTTTACACCCGGACTTATACCAAAAAAAAGAAACGATTTGATAGAGAAAATTTCCAATGTTGTCTCTTCAAAAATTGTAAACAAAAAAGATATAATAAAATATATATACAAAAAACAAAATAGAGCATTTTTGTACACTTTTTCAGAAAACCTCATCAACAGTCTGCTGTCAAACAAAATATCCATTTTGAATATAAACTACGACAATCTTCTGCCGTACATAGAAAAATTTTTAAACAGCAATAAGGATAAGGTAAAACAGTATCTTGAAGCGGTAAACATAGATATTGAATATTTTGTATATAATGCATTCTTATCGCTGGATGCAGACAAAAGCATCAAAGATTATCTTACAAAACAACAGATAGAAAAAATAGAATCATTAAGCGGAGAACTAACAAAAAAAGCCCTTCTGAAGTTGTCAGACACAATGGAATCCGAAGAAATACAAAATCTTATAAAAAGCAAAATAAAAGATGCAGTGGAAAAATACAGCGACGATTCCAACATCATTATGGCATCGATAATCAATATGATTTCCCCGCTTATCGAAGACAGCGAAACCATACCGAAAATAATAACAAAAGAGCTTCAGGCAATACTCACAGATGAGATAGTCACAAAAAGGGTCTCAGAGAGTGTTTTTAAAGCAGTAGAGCAGGAAATTTTGAATAAAGACATAGAAAATGCACTTGTCAGGCTTGGTTTTGGTAGGCTTGATGATGTTCAAAAAACCGTTTCCTCAAAAATTGACGAACTCTTTAAAAAACTCTCTATAAAGGAAAAAATCATAAACTCAGCAGTGGAGAGCATTGATATGCATAAACTTGCCCAAAATACAACAAAGGCAATAACGGAATTTGCAGGTAGGGTTACATTTTTCGATATTGCAAATACCCTTATACCAAACATTATAAAAAAGCTTCCCTCAATGGCTGTCAATAATTTGCTTTTTGTTTTAAAAAAAGAAAGTGAGATGATTTTTAATTTTGACATATCAAAAATAGCAAAAGAAAAATTAGAAAAGCTCGACATATCGGATATAGAGGATGTTGTATTGAATATAAGCAAAGATCAGTTTACATATATAAACTTCTTCGGCGGTATGCTCGGATTCATGATAGGATTGATTGAAATCTTCTTAAGATAACTTACAAATTCAAACCAAAAACCCCTATCGAATTAGCAAAAGCCGTCTTTGCAATAACCTCTTCATCTTTACACAATAAAGATGCTAATTCTCCAATGACATATTTTATATACAAAGGCTCGTTTCTTTTTCCTCTTTTAGGCACAGGTGCAAGGTATGGCGCATCTGTTTCAAGAACAATCCTATCAATCGGCACATTTGTTATGTTCTGTCTAAGAAGCGATTTTTTAAACGTTACAACACCGCCTATTCCAAAATACAAACCAAGCTCAAGACCAACCTCAAGCAGTTTATCCTCACCTGAAAAGCAGTGAATAACACCGCATAAGCCTTTTTTTGTTTTCAAAATATCCACCATATCATTGGTTGATTCTCTTGAGTGGATAGAGACAGGCAGATGTTTTTCAATCGCAATATCAAGAAAATTATTAAACACCTCTTTTTGTATATCTTTTGGCGAATGTTCATAATAATAGTCCAACCCTATCTCACCAATACCAACACACTGTTTATTATTTATATGTTCAAACACCCTGTCATATGTTGAGTTTGTATATGTTTTTGCATCGTGCGGATGTATACCGACAAGATAATACAAAAAACCTTTATGTCCACTGCAAAGCTCATACTCCCTGTCAAAATCCTTTTCAACGGTCGATGGCATAATAACTGCCGCTACACTGTTTTTTCTTGAATTTTCTATTACACTATTTCTATCTTCGTCAAACTCTTCCATATTGAGATGACAATGGGTATCTATAATTTTAATCGACATATCTAACTTCCTTTAAACACCTTATTCTTATTGTCTCTATATCCTCTTTTTTATAAACCACACTGCCCTTTTCAACAGCCGTAACAAGAGCATCTTCCATAGATGCACCGCATGAACATTTTATATCACAGCTGCCGAAAGGCACTATTTTTCTATTAAAACAATTCCTGCACACAAACAAGCTTTTTGAACCCGATATCTTTCCTTTTTTAGATACAGGTTTTCCTTCAATCTCTACAATATCGAGTGAAAAATCTATTGTCTTTGCACTGCTTAGGCTTGTTCCAACACCAAAACCGTCAGCCTCATCGACAATATCAAAAACACTCTCCTCATCAAGACCGCCGCTTACAAATAGTTGAACATCTTCAAAGCCCCTTAGATTCAGCTCCCACCTGAGTTCCTTGAGTATATTTTTCATATTACCCCTTCTTGAAGAGGGTGTATCAAGTCTGATACCGTCCAATCTATTACCCAAAGCCTCAGCTATTCTTAAGGTTTCAAACTTTTCATCACCGAATGTGTCTATCAAAACAACCCTCGGCACATCACTCTCGACTATTTCGTCAAAATATTTTGCAGCATTAAGCGTATCTTTTGTAAGCAGCATAAGCGAATGTGGCATCGTCCCAGAAGGTGTTATATTTAAAACATCACCGGCCAGAACCGTTGAGAATCCATCACAGCCTCCGATATAAGCAGCCCTTTCAATAGCAACAGAAACAGCCGGATGCATTCTCCTTGCACCAAAAGATAAAACAGACTTATTCCCAGCAATCTTTTTTATTCTTGCAGCTTTTGTAGAAACACCAGACTCTTGAGATAAAATTCCCAAAATCGCTGTTTCCAGAACAGCAAATTCTGAATACATACCCTCTATTTCCACAACAGGTTCGTTTTCAAAAAAGACAGAACCCTCAGGTATAGACCTCACATCAACATCTTTTGATTCAAGCAGCTCAAAAACCTCTTCAAGTCCGCACAAAACAGCCCAGCTGTAATCTTTTGGCAGACCCTTTACGCTTATTTCGGCTTTAACCTTTTTATCAAGCCCTTTTGCCTCTATAACCTCCAGCGCTCTTTTAAAATAGATATCCGTAACTCTGCCTTTTTTTATGTCGTCTTCTTGGACAATATACATAAATCATCTCCTACGGTTTCAATTTTTATACTTATACATAATCAAGAAACATTTCAAACCACACAATGCCAATTCCTTCAATCTTCAGCTTGAGAATATTATACATTCTGTAGAAAAAGTCAAAAAGACAAAACAAAACCTTGCATTTAGCATATATTTGATTGATAATAGCAAAAATGGGGGTTTCATGAAAAAAACTGTATCTTTGGTTTTATCAGGCGGGGGAGCAAGAGGCTTTGCCCATATCGGAATAATCGAAATTTTGGAAGAATACGGCTATAAAATAGAATCAATATCGGGAACATCCATGGGTGCACTTGTTGGCGGATTGTATGCCTGCAAAAAATTAAAGGAATATAAAGAATGGATTACAAACAAATCGCTTGTCGACATAGCAAAACTTATGGATTTTAATTTTTCATCGGGCTTATCGGAAGGACTGCTAAAAGGCGATGTGCTGTTTGGAAATATGAAGGAGATGTTTGGTGATGTAATGATTGAAAACTTGGACATAAAATTTACAGCTGTTGCCGCAAACCTTACAAAACGCAGAGAAATATGGTTTCAAAAAGGCAGCCTTCTTGAAGCATTAAGGGCATCAACGGCAATACCAGGTGTTTTTGTGCCTGTTTACAAAAATGATGAAATGATAGTTGACGGTGGTATATTAAATAATATTCCCATAGCTCCAACAATGAGTGATGATACAGATTTGACGATTGCAGTGGATGTAAACAGCCCCATAAAAAATAATTATACCATAAAATTTGACGAAAACAGATTTGAGAAATTTTGGCGCAAAACCTTTGATTTTAGAGACAACCCAAAAAGTCTTGCAATAAATTTAATGATGAATCATATTTCGGAATACAAAAAAGCAGAGTATCCGGTTGATATATTAATAAATGTTCCAAGAAGTATATGCAGCGTTTTTGATTTCCATAAACACAAAGAAATAATAGAAATAGGAAGACAGATAGCAAAGGATGAATTATAGCAAAAAATCCAAACATATTGACAGAAAGAAAATAAAATATATAATTTCGTTGTCTTTTTTGCCGGGGTGGTGAAATTGGTAGACGCGCTGGACTCAAAATCCAGTAGGGGTGACCCTGTGCGGGTTCGAGTCCCGCCCCCGGCACCATCTTTTTTTTAATATTCATTTAAAATACTTTTAACAATTTCGGCAATTGAGATTATAAAATGTTATACTACACCACTGACTATTTCAATATTTATTTTCCAAAAATTTTCACCTGCGAGGTGCAAGAAATGGGTAACGTAAATTAATTTGACATTATATAAAATTTATTAATTGCTTATTTTCTTTTCATTCACTTTAAACATTCTCATATAAGGGAAATTGCTGTAAACTTCTTTAAAATACCGCTTATCATATTTGCCAAGCATATACATCTGATTAAAGTTTGTTTTGTATATTCTATTGCCGCACATATAAACATCTTGTTGAGATTGACTTGGGGTAGGGTACTACAGTCCCCAGTCTCGTAGATATCTGAAATCTATATTGATGGTTCTTTTGCTGATTTTAGCAATAATAGGCGGAAGGCGTTTAAATTGGTTTTTTCTTACCCTGTTTGCAATGGCTTCAACAAGCTCTTTATCAAATCCCAAAGCAGCTACCTCATCTACAGAAAATCGTAAATCAAACAGATGATAAAGTATAACATCCGCATCATCGTATGAAAATCCAAGCTCATCTTCATCACTTTGACCAACCCATAAATCTGCTGACGGCTTTTTCTCTAAAATGCTTTTTGGCAGATTAAAATACCTTGAGAGCTGATAAATTTGATTTTTATACAAATCACCTATGGGATTCAAGCACGATGCCATATCACCGTACCACGTACCATAGCCAAGCAGAAGCTCTGTTTTGTTGCTTGTTCCTACAACCAAAGCAGAATATTCAGATGAGTGATCAAAAAGGGTTATCATCCTCAGCCTTGCAAAAACATTGCCCTTTCTCAAATTGCTCATCTTATCAAAACTGTTGATATATGCATCAGCCGGCTTTGTTATCTCAAAAATCTTGTAGTTTATTCCTGTATCTTCAACAACCTTCATTGCATCATTCAAGCTGTCTTTGCTTGATGAACGATAGGGCATCATGATGCCGTAAACATTTTCTTTGCCCAAAGCCTCTTTGGCAATATATGCAGCAAGGGATGAATCAATTCCACCAGATAATCCCAAAACAGCCTTTTTTAAGCCTGTTTTTACAATCTCCTGCTTTACAAATTCTATCAAATATTTTGAGACAATACTGCAGTCAAGTTTCAGCTTATCGATAATCATAATCCAAAACCTCGTTTTTTAAGCCGGGCATAGCCCATTTTGCTCTTTTTATATCATTTGTATCAAATTCGGATATGATAAGCTCCTCTTTGAAGAGCTCAGCCTCTTTAATAATAATACCGCTCGGATTCATTACGAATGAACCGCCGAAAAACCCAACGCCGTCTTCAAAGCCAACCCTGTTTGCAAAAAGAACATAACTGCCCGACAATCTGGCAAAATTAGAGGCAACAGAGTGCCATAGTGTCGGTTTTATGCTACTTGAATCCATCCAAAACGGGCTTGCAGATAAAATTATCAAAATATCGGTATTATTTTTAAGAGCAACATTCTGAGCCGATATATGAAACATATCCTCACATATCAAAACGCTCACCCTACCGAATTTTGTATTTATTGTTTCTACATAATCACCGGCTGTGAAGTATCTCCCCTCTTCAAACATACCGTAATCCGGTAAAAAATTCTTTCTGTAGTTGTAGACAATTTCTCCGTCCGAAATATAAACGGCGCTGTTATAAAAATATCCACTGTCATGCTCAACATAACCCAAAAGTATATCAATTTTTCTGCTTTTTTCTTTTAATTGGTTAAATATTTCGCTGTTTGAATCTATGCCTACATCATAAACCAAATCCCTAAGACCATATCCTGTCACTGCAAGCTCAGGAAAAACCGCCAACTGGCACTGCTCAAAAATGGCTTTATCAATATGGTGATTTATCTTTATGATATTTCTATCCTTGTTTCCCAAAATAGTATCAATCTGACACAAAGCCGCTCTCATAGAACTACTCCATTTTCATATTTATATCAACCCACACAGCATGGTGGGTAACTGCTCCGCTTGATATAAAATCAACACCTGTTCTTGCAACATCCACAATGGTATCTTCATCCACATTGCCACTTGCCTCAAATACAGCCAAGCCTCCAAATTCATCTATCACGGCTTTCATATCTTCAGGTGTCATATTATCAAGCATAATAATATCCGCTTTGCTGCCCAAAGCCTCTTTTACCATATCCCTGTTTGCGCATTCAACCTCAATTTTTGTTGTAAATGCAGATTTTTCTCTTGCTTTTTCTATGGCATTTCTAACACCGCCTGCATCTTTTATGTGATTGTCTTTTATTAAAACGGCATCAAAAAGCCCCATTCTGTGATTTATGCCTCCGCCTACTCTTACTGCATACTTTTCAAAAAACCGAAAACCGGGTGTGGTCTTTCTTGTGTCTACAATCTTTGCCTTATAGGGTTTTATTAATTCTGCCATAATCCTTGTTTTTGTTGCTATACCACTCATTCTCTGCATCATATTCAAGCAAATTCTTTCAAGATACAAAAGCACCGTATCTTTAGATGTCACTTTCGCTATTGCTTCACCCTTTTTTACGATATTACCCTCTTGCTTGTATAGTTCAACACTAAAAGGCTCATTGAGAATCTTAAAAAGCGGTTCGATAAATACAGAACCTGCCAAAACAAGCTCCTCTTTTGCCTTTATAATAGTGATTTTTGTTTTTGACTCCGATATGGCTTCTGTTGTTAAATCAGAAAAATATGCATCCTCAAGCAGGTAGAATTTGAATATCTCTTCCAAAAAAACGGGGTTCATCTAACTTCTCTTTATAGAAATCATACGCTTAATAGGCTCATACGCCTTTTCCATAGTTTCTTTATCCAATTCAATCTCATATCTTCCGTACTTCAAAGCGTTGTATAAATCCTCCAAGTAGGTTTTTTTCATGTTTGTGCAGATTGAGGATTTTCCTATTATGTAAAACTGTTTATCTTTTGTTGTTCTTTTTATTTCAAACAAAACACCCTCTTCTGTGCCTATTATAAATTCTTCTGCATCTGTTTTTTGCACATAATCAATGATACCCGATGTTGAGCCTATAAAATCTGCAGCATCCCTTACAGATTTGGGTGATTCCGGATGAACGGCTGTTGTTGCTTTCGGATGTTCTTTTTTCAGTTTTTTAAGCTCTTCTATACTAAAAAGCTCATGTGTAGGACAATATCCATCCCACAGATACACCTCTTTATTCTTTACATTTTCTTGAACATACTCTCCAAGATTTTTATCCGGCACAAACAATACCCTATCTTCTTCTAAGCTTTGAACAACATTCACGGCGTTGGCCGATGTGCAGCATATATCAGAAACTGTTTTGACATCTGCATTCGTGTTGACATAGGATACAACAACAGGGTTATCTAATTCCGCTTTTTTCTTAAGCACAGCCTCTTTTGTTGCCATATTTGCCATAGGACAGCCGGCATCCCCAACAGGAAGCAAAACCCTTTTGTTTGGAGATAGTATCTTTGCCGTCTCTGCCATAAATTTAACACCGCAAAATACAATTGTATCGGCATCAGTCTCTGAGGCAATCTGAGCCAAAGCCAAAGAATCACCTATAAAATCGGCTGTCTCCTGGATTTCGTCACGCTGATAGAAGTGCGCAAGAATAACTGCATTCTGCTTTTTTTTCAAAGCTTTAATTTTAGATTTCATTTTCTTTTTCAACCTCTCATCATCAAAGAGTTCTCTCATAGATAAAATCAAAACCACCACCATAATAACAATACTAATCAAATAAGCCCATTCTACACCAAACACATCGCCAAGTATAACACCCAAAACCATTCCTATATATTTAAAAAGTACAAAAAGATTGGTAACTATAGGCTGACTTTTTGGAGTCGATACATCTCCTTGTAGGGCAATAAAC
>JALWEJ010000035.1 GCA_027014115.1 Desulfurellales bacterium | reverse complement strand
AAACCTGCCTCCTTTAGTTAGTTTAGCATATGCACTAACTTGGTGTATACAGGATTGTAGCAGGGTCAAGTGACACAATTTATTTTACACTATCAGATTGATGTTTTAAGTTCAAAAGAATTTTTGACACATACGGACATCAGGCTGGTGATTTTATACTGTCATCTTTTGCCAATACGCTCAAAGAGAGCTTTAGAGTGGAAAATGTTGTTATGAGGTACGGTGGCTAAGAGTTTTTGTGTACCATGAGTAATGCTTCTATAGAAAATGCTTATGCAAGAGCAGAAGAAGTTAGAAAAAAATTGAGAGCTCAATATTTACATGGAAGAATATAAACATCAACATAACTGTTTCATGCGGTTTTTCAAAATTTAACTCAACAAAGGGTGAAAAAAGCATAGAAAATATAATAAAAGAGGCTGATGAACATCTGTACATAGCAAAAAGTTCAGGTAGAAACAGGTGTGTGTATTCAAATTTTAACTGTTTGACAGATTGATCAAAATATATAAAGTTATATTTGTGGAAGCAAATAACGAAGGTGAATTATGATTCACAGTGAAATATTTTATCTTTTTTTAATAGTAACATTTGGATACATACTTGGTAATATAAAGATAAAAGGGTTTTCTTTGGATATCTCAGCAATACTTATCGTTGCACTCATTGCCGGACATTTCGGTGTATCTATACCCACCGATTTCAAATTTTTCGGACTTGCAATTTTTATCTATGCTGTAGGCTTACAATCGGGTCCGGGTTTTTTTGACACAATCAAACGAGAAGGAGTGCAGCTAAACATTATTGCAACTGTTCTTTTGCTGGTCATTTTTTTTATTATTTTTTTTCTTGGAATGATACTAAATATGCCGAAAAATATTGTTGACGGCATATTCAGCGGAGCAATAGCAAGCGCTCCTGCTTTGGCAGCTGCACTTGAGATAAAAAACTCACCTTCAATCTCAATAGCATTTGGTGTTGTTTATCCTTTTGGAATAATAACAACCGTGCTGTTTTTGAGGTTCTTACCTTCCATATTTAAAATAGATATGGAAAATGAACTAAAAAAATATGAAGAACACCAAAAATCACTTCATCCGGAAATCATTACAAAAAACTTTAAAATAACCAATGAAAACTTCAAAAACAAAACCATATATAAATCACAAATTGAACAGATGACACTTACGGTTATTGAAAGGGTTGAATCTGACCATCCTATTGATTATGAAAAAACAGATGCCATTTTACACTATGGTGATATTGTAAGGGTGTCCGGTACTCCAACCCAGCTTGAAAATTTAAAAATCATACTCGGCAAAGAAATAGAAGAATCATATAGATTTCACGACAATATGAAAGTATGCAGATTACTTGTTACATCTAAAAATATTGTAGGTAAAAAAATTGCAGAGATAAAGGAGTTAAAATCTCTTGGTGCTGTTATTACAAGAGTTAGGAGATCCGGCATAGATATACCGCCCTATCCCACACTTACCCTGCAGCTTGGCGATAAGCTCTATATTGTTGCTCCTGAGAAATACAATTCAAAATTAAAAAACCTCATAGGTGATAACCTGTTAAAATACCCTGCAGCCGATTTTTTGCCCATATCACTTGGAATTGTTTTGGGTATATTTATAGGAAGCATACCGTTTGGCTTACCTGGTGTGGGTTTTGTTAAATTGAGTTTTGTGGGCGGTATACTTATAACTGCTCTTGTGCTTGGAAGAATTGGTAGAACCGGCAATATCGTATGGCAGCTATCTCCACACTCCAATTCCATAATGAAAACTCTCGGACAGTTGATTTTTCTTGCAACAATAGGAACAAATTCCGGAAAATATTTACTGCAGTCAATCAAAGCACACGGCTTTTTTTCTATTTATATAGCGGTTTTTTCTGTTGTTGTATCTTTGCTTTTTGCTGCTTTTATATGCAGGAGATTTCTGAAAATGAATTTCTTAGACATTATGGGGCTGTTATCAGGGGCAATGACATCCACTCCATCGCTCACAATGGCAAACAACATGACAAAATCCGACTATCCTTCTGTTAGTTATGCAGCGGTTTATCCCTTTTCTCTTGTTTTGAGCATCATCCTATCTCAGCTTATGCTCAAATTTTAATCGGATTTCAGCCTCAAAGCGTATAGAAGTCCAAAAAAAGACATAACACTGGTTGTTATAAAGAGTGAGTTGTATGAAATTTTATCCACGATAAATCCGCCTATTGTAGGCAAAAAGTAAGACAATCCGTTGAATGTTCCTCTTATGCTTACAAATGTTGGTCGTTTCTTTTCAGGAGCAATGGAGAGCATATAATTTGTATAGCCTATAAAAGAACCGTGCATATACGAACCAAGCAGAAAAAACACCACAACAAACATATGGGGCGATTTTACAAAAACAGACAAAAGAGGAACGCTCAGTGCAAGTATGTTTGTTGAGACTATAATAAATTTTGGACCCTTTCTGTCTGAAAAGTATCCCCAAAACAGATTAGAAACAATACTTCCTATCATCTGTGCCGATATGAAATAACCTATATCGGATTTATTTAAACCCAGCTTGTATGTTGTATAAATAGCAATAAAAGGCATACACATAAAGATTGAATGGCTCAAAAATTCCGAAAAAACCATTGAAAGAAAATCTTTGTTTTTTTTCAATATACCGACAGCACCTTTAATAAACTCACCAAACGAGGCATTCTCTTTCTGTTTTATTTGACCCTCTTCCATAAATCCCAAACTCAAAAAACCGGCACCAAACACAAAAGATGCCATAAAAAACAAAAGTGTGTAGTTGTTTGGATATGCTATATTTTTCATAACAAGCTTAACGATATATCCGCTCCCAACAGCTAATATACCGCCTATAAACTGCCTTGATGCCCAGAATTTGCCGAGCATATGCGATGGTATGTTGTGTGTTATAATATCATAAAAAGGCACAACACTTACACCACCGGCAAAGGAAAAGACACTTATTAATACTATAAATACAATAAGTTCTGCAATTTTATGCTCAGGTAAAAGTGTATATGCCGACAAGGCTATAAACAACCATGCAAAAAATCTTATCCATAAGCAGTAAATAAGTATGGGCTTTTTCTTTTTTCCCTCAAGATACGCAGCAGATGCAAGCTGAAACAATACTGTTCCTCCCCTTGCAATTGCCGCTACAAATCCTATCAAGGCATTGGAATTTATGAGGTGTTTTAAAAAAACCGGCAGTATCGTAGCATAATCCACAAGTCCTGTTGCTGCAAAATAAAATATGCCGTGAGAAACGCCGAGATAATAATTTTTTTTACTTTTCTTCATCTTTTGCCAACGGATGTGTTTTGTCGTATGTTTTTGCAAGTTCTTTAAGATTTAAGTGGGTATAAATCTGTGTTGCAACAATAGATGAGTGCCCGAGAAATTTTTGAAGCAGTCTTATATCCATACCACTATTTAGAAGATGCGTCGCCTTGGAGTGTCTTAACGTGTGGGGCGATATATCCTTGAATATGCTGTTTAGAGAATATTTCTTTACAATCTTTTGCAAAGAACGAGTTGAAAGCCGATTACCGTATCTGTTTAAAAACAGTGCTCCGTTTTTTCTGTCTTTGATGTATTTCATAATAAATTTGCAAGCTCTTCTACTTACGGGAACATATGATACTTTATCACCTTTTCTTTGAACCCTTATTCTAAAATTATTACAATCCACATCCTCTATATTCAACAAAACGGTTTCGCTTGCCCTTAGGGAAGATGAATATATAAGCTCAAGCAGTGCTCTATCTCTTTTGTTTTCTATGGAATTTAAAAGACCGATTATCTCGTCCACATCAAGAAATACCGGTAATTTTTTCTCCATTTTGGGTTTATCAACAAAATCAACCGGATTTTTATCTATAATGTTTCGGGATTTTAAAAAATTGAAGTATGCAGAAACAGATGAAAGTTTTCTGTTTATGGAGCGTGCACCTACGCCCTGTTTTTTTAAAAGCACAACATACTTATTTATACAATCAAATTTTTCCGAATTACAGTTATCCAAAAAATCTGAAACATCGGATAGATACGCTCTTTGTGTATGTTTTGATTTGTATCTTGATTTTACATATTTGCAAAATTCGTCGTAAAATTCAACAATATTCATTTACAATTTTGTCTATTATATTCGTCGTGGAACGGTTATTTAGAAATTCTACAAACTCACACCGACCACCGTATCTTTTAACAAAATCACATCCTGCAACCTTTTTATGCTTCCAATCGGCTCCCTTGATTAGTATATCCGGTTTTATTAGCTCTATTAGTTTTTGCGGTGTATCATCATCGAATATTACGACAAAATCCACACTCTCAAGCGCTGCAATCACAACTGCTCTGTCAACTTCACTGTTTATAGGCCTATTTTCGCCCTTAATACGCCTTATGGAGTTATCTGAATTTAAACCCAAAATCAAAACATCCGACAGCTCTTTTGTTTTTTTTAGATAGCTCACATGACCTGCATGAAGAATATCAAAACAGCCGTTAGTAAACCCTACTGTTTTTTTATCGCATCTTAAGTTGTCTGCAATTTCTTTTATTTCGTTAAATGTCTTTATTTTATCCATACAACCTATCCTCTACAATCTGACATATGGTGTGTATAACAAATATATGAGCCTCTTGGATTCTCGGTGTGGAGTCTGAAGGGACAATAATATTTATATCCGAAAGCTTAGCTATTTTGCCTCCATCTTTTCCCAAAAGCCCCATGGTCGTTATATTCATATTTTTTGCCGTATTAAATGCCTCTATTATATTTTCGGAATTTCCACTTGTGCTTATGCCCATTAAAATATCGTTTTCTTTACCGAGAGCCTCAACCTGTTTTGAAAATATATCATCAAATGAGTAGTCGTTTGCTATGCTTGTTATATTTGATGTATCAACAGACAAGGCAATGGCTGCAAGCGGTTTTCTTTCTTTTAAAAATCTGTTTACAAATTCTGCTGCCATATGTTGGGCATCAGCAGCACTGCCGCCGTTTCCGCAAATCATTAATTTTCCGCCGTTTTTTATGGAATTTGCAATTTTTAAAGAGACATCTTCTATCAACTCGTACATTAAAGCCATTTTATTAATGATGCTCGATAAATCATTTACAGATTGTAAAAAATCTTCTTTTTTCATAACATACCCCTTAGCATGAGTGTCTTTGGTAGAATAGTAAAACTAACCCAAAAGTCAACACTTCTTTGGCATGCGGGTGAATACCATAAACTAAATTTTAAATCCAAACATAAAATAGGGGATATAATAGACATAAACGATAACCTCCTTACAGAATGCGAAACGGTTTATAATCACAGTAAAGATGAAATTCTCTTTAAACTTTTTAAAAGCAGATTTGAGTATCTTGAAAAAATAAGAATCTTTTTTAAAGATATGGATTTTCTTGAAGTTTCAACACCAAAACTAAAAGACAGTATTATAGATGAAACAAATATTTCCATTATGAAAACAGGCTACGGATATTTAACACCTTCTCCTGAGGTTGAAATAAAAAAACTACTCTCCCTCGGCTTTGATAAGCTGTTTGAGTTGTGTTATGCATACAGAGACGACTACAAAGACAAGCTCCACAAAAAAGAGTTTTTGATTCTTGAATGGTATAGAGCACTAAGTAAGCCAAAAGAGATTATTGATGATTTGATGAATCTCATAAAATATTTAAATTCAAACAGCCTTCTTTATTATAGCGGCAGCAAGATTAATCTAAATATAATTGATTATGCAGAATATAATGAACTTTTTTTAAGGTATGCAGATATTGACATTAATGATGTTGATATTGAGGCTCTTAAAGATGAGTTTAATCTTGAGGGAAATTTAAAAAAGCAGGATGTTTTTGATTATGTTTTTGCGCTAAAGATAGAAAAAAAACTTGGGTTTAACAATCCTATTGTTGTGTACAATTTTCCAAAAAATGCAGCGGCACTTTCAAAAATCAAAAACAATAATGCACAAAGATTTGAAACATACATTGCAGGCATTGAGCTTGCGAACTGTTACGAAGAAGAGACAGATTATAAAGAAATAGAAAAAAGGTTTAAAAATACAGATAAGCTTTTTTTTGAAGCAATGAAAAAAGGAATACCTCCAACATCGGGTATCGCAGTAGGCGTTGACAGGTTGATAATGCTGCTTGAAAATTTAGATAGTATTATTTACTTAAATATATAAGAAAAAAAGTTACTATATATTACAATTGCATCAATTCATTATAGTTATAACATTTATTGTTTATTTTGGGTTATTTTTATAGGCAAAAAAATGCGTATATATTAAACAAATTAACTGTTGACAAAAAACTAACAAAGTGCTAAAAGATTATCAGCTAATTTAAATAGAAGCTAATTGAATAAGTGGTGATTATCCACTTAGACTTAATTTAAAAACAATTTTTTTAAGGAGGGTTAAGTTATGGCCAAGGATGTTCTAAAAGAGAAACTTTTCGAAAAGATTGATGCTCATAGACCAAGAGTTGTCAATCTAATCAAGAATTTTGGTGACAAACCTGTTCAGGAGATTACAGCTTCTCAGGTTATCAGCGGAATGAAAGGTATCAAAGCTTTGATAACAGATATTTCTTATCTGGATCCAATGGAGGGAATTAGGTTCCGTGGATACACAATTCCTGAGGTATTGGAGAAACTTCCTAAGCCTGCAGGTAAAGAGCAGCCTTATGTTGAGGGTCATTTTTACCTATTGCTAACAGGCGATATGCCATCAGAAAGTGATGTCGCCGATGTTGCAGCTATCTGGAGATCAAAAAGGGATTTGCCTGAATATGTAAAAGATATACTAAGAGCTATGCCAAGAGACACTCACCCAATGACAATGTTCGCAGCAGGCATCTTGGCAATGCAGAGAGAGTCAAAATTTGCTGCATGGTATAACGCAGGTAAATTCAACAAATTCGATGCTTGGGATTATATGTATGAAGATGTTATGGATCTATTGCCAAAATTGCCTACATTGGGCGCATATATCTACAGAATGAAGTATAAAGGAGATGTTCACATTCCTGCAGATCCTAACCTTGATTTCGGTGGAAACTTTGCTCATATGATGGGTATTCCTGATCCTTATGACGATGTTGCAAGATTGTACTTCATTCTCCATTCAGACCATGAGTCAGGAAACGTTTCTGCACATGCTACTCACCTTGTTGCTTCTGCTCTTTCTGATATCTACTATTCATACTCAGCTGGTATGGACGGACTTGCAGGACCATTGCACGGTTTGGCTAACCAGGAAGTTTTGAAATGGATTCAGGAAACAATGGAAAAATTGGGCGGAAAAGTTCCAACGAAAGAAGAGCTTGAGAAATTCTTGTGGGATACGCTAAACTCAGGTCAGGTTATACCTGGATACGGACATGCTGTTTTGAGAAAAACAGACCCGAGATATACAGCTCAGAGAGAATTCGCTTTGAAACATCTTCCTGATGATCCTATCTTCCAGGTTGTTTCAATGCTTTATGAGGTTGTTCCGCCAATCTTGCAGAAACACGGAAAAGCCAAGAACCCATGGCCAAATGTTGACGCTCATTCAGGTTGTATTCAGTGGCACTATGGACTTACAGAGTATGACTTCTATACAGTCCTCTTTGGAATCGGAAGAGCACTGGGTGTTACAGCTAACGTTATTTGGGACAGAGGTCTTGGATACAATATTGAAAGACCAAAATCCATCACAACAGATATGCTTGAAGAAATCGTTGGCGCAAAATAATAAAACAACAAACAAACTTTTACCAAGGGAGAATCCTTATAGGATTCTCCCTTTTTTTATCGTTCAATGAAAATCAACAACCTAATAAAGCCAAAATGCAGACTATGTCCAAAAGAGTGTAATATTGGCAGAGATACTCATAAAGGACTTTGCAAGACAGAAAATCGTATTGAAATAGCAAGTTATAATTTACATTTTGGAGAAGAGCCCCCGATTAGCGGACAAAACGGAAGCGGAACTATATTTTTTGCCGGCTGCAATCTATCATGCATATACTGCCAAAACTACCCCATAAGTCAGCTTAAAAGTGCATACAGGCAAATCTCAGAAGATGAACTTGCAGATATAATGCTCAATTTAGAATCACGCGGTGCACACAACATAAACCTCGTTACGCCAAGCCATTTTGTTCATCTGATATGCAAATCAATAGACACTGCCAAAAAAAGAGGGCTGGAGATACCCATAGTCTATAATACATCATCATACGATAAAGAAGAGATTATAAATTTTTTGAACGATTATGTTGATATATATCTTGCCGATTTAAAGTACACAGACAGCAGCATATCAAAACAGCTATCGGGCATTCCTGATTATTTTGAGGTTGCAGCAAAAGCACTAAGTGTAATGTATAAAACAAAAGGTGTACTGAAAACAAAAAACGGTATAGCACAAAAAGGTCTTATCGTAAGGCATCTTGTGCTTCCCAATATGCTTGAAAACACAAAAAAAGCTCTTAATTGGCTCTCCAAAAACCTACCTGGCGTGCATATATCTATAATGTATCAATATTTTCCTGCATACAAAGCTCTAAAGAGCGATATAATAAACAGAAAACTTTCATACAAGGAATATGTTGAAGTATCGGATTTTGTGCAAAATTTAAAAAATCTAAAAGGATTTGAGCAAGAATTTTCACAATAATTATAGAAAATAAATACAACTAACATCCTTGCAATCGTAAAAAACTTATGTATAATTTATTAAAATTAATTAATTTTTAAAAAGGTGGTAAGTTTGACCATGTTGCATACGTATAAGGTTTTGGCTTTAATAATTTACAGGGATGAAAGAAAGCTTGTGACAACCAATATGGTTAGAGCAAAAGACAAAAAAGATGCAAAAAAGCAGATAGAGAAAAAATATTACAAACTGCCTGAGACATCAGAGGTTATTATATATGAAGAGACAGATATTATACAGTTGGTATAGGAGGCTTTATGGGAAAGATTATAGGCTATGTTCAATATGAACAAGAATCAGACAAAATTCTTCAAAAGGCTGCGATAGACAAATTCGTCAGGGATAAGTTTAAGCAAGAAAATATTGAATATATTTATGAAAAGGTTGAGCCGTTCATAAGTTGGAAAAATAGGATATTGGGCAAAGAGCTTTTGCCGTCGTTGGAAGAAAAAGATGTCCTTATTGTCTCAGAATCGAAAAGATTGGGTAATTCTTCACCGGAAATAGATGTTTTTTTGATGTATGCTACAGACAAAGGCGCTGAAGTATATGAGGCAAGGCTCGATACAAAAATATCAGGGGATTAAGAGAATCTGTTTTAGTTGTTAAAAATGTTAAAAAAGCAAAAGGCAGAGGCTTTAAAGCCTCTGCCTTTTTTTATTGATTCTTAAAGAATGCCTGCTTCTTTCAAGATAGAGTCTGTATACTCTTTCAATGGTGCCATATCTTTGTAGAATAGGACCTCCGGCATTGTATCAACCTTGCTTGGAATTTCAGGTTTGAATTCCATATGTGCCAAGATGTCTTTCTCGATATCAACACCAGGTGCAACCTCTTTCAATACAAGACCGTTTTCTGTCAAGCCAAATACAGCTCTTTCAGTAATGTAGAGGATATCTTTTCCTGTTTTAGCAGCCTGAGGTCCTGAGAAGACTATCTTAACAACTTCGTTGTTAAATTTAGCAATGTTTCCATCGCTGTTTATCATCAATTTTCCGTTGTCTGCCTCAATATCAATGCCTTTTCCAGCTGTAAATCCGCCTGCAAAGAATGTTCTTGGAGAACCAGCAGAAATAACAGGGAATCCACCAGGACCAGAAACCCTAACAGGGCTGTAAGATGGGTTAACATTACCCTTCGGGTCAATCTGCATGAAGCCGAGAGATGCAAAGTCAATAATTCCACCCTCATAGTTTGAGAACATATCAGGCATAGGAATAATTGCATTTGGAGAAATAGCAACACCGAAATCTTGTCCAACGAGTGCAATGCCGCCAACAGGACCCGGCTCAACTGTCAATGCCAACAAATCACTGTATCCAAATTCACCTGCAAGCCATGAAACGAAAACAGGAATACCGATTCCCAAGTTTCCAAATAGAGGTTTCTTTAATTGTGCAGCAAGTCTCATTGTCTCAATAAGAACTCTACCTGCAGCAATTCTGTCTCTAATCTTATCAGGTGTAGGCAGTAGTGACTCAAGCTCTTTTGTCTTCTGTGTCTTAACAGTTCCTGCAAGTCTTGGATCTGTTACATAACTTCCTGAAACTCTGTGATATTTGTCTGCATCAGGTGATACAACAGCATAGTCAATTAATGGAGCAGGAACAACAACGTCTCTTGTAGGAATAGTGTCTTTTCTTGCAACATATTTAACCTGAACGATTGTTTTTCCTGGGTTTGGCTGAGCTTTTGCAGCCTGAGCCATATTTAGAACCGTTCCATAGAATCCTTCCTCTTCCATGGATACGTTTCCGTCCATATCTACAGTTGTTCCTCTAATCAATGTTACATCTGGTGTAGGAGCTTTATACATCAGCCACTCTTCACCGTCTATATTCATCAATTCAACTTTACATGTCTTCTTTTCTTTTCCAAGTTCATTGGATGCACCGCCGTCAATTCTCGGATCCAAGAATGTTCCCAAGCCAACCTTTGTTAAAAGACCTGGTCTTCCTGATGCAACCTCTCTAAACCAGTATGATGTTGTTCCGATAGCGTATGAATAAACCTCAATTCTGTTTTCAAGTGTCATTTTCATCAAAGCAGGAGACCAACCGATAAACGGCATCAATGTTCCTCTAATAAAGTTCTGATTAGGATCTTCATAAAGCTCTGCAAAAACCTTATCCATTCCTCTGTCAGGAACAGCAGGTAGTGTGTCTGAAATAATGAATAGGTTGTTTGGATGACCTGTCTCTTTATACATTTCAAACAACTCTAAAATTAGATACTCAGGTGATGTTGTCAGGTTAAATCCTGATATTGCAACAACATCGCCATCCTTAATAACACTTAGAGCCTCTCTTGCGTCTACTAACTTCTTAACTTCCATAAAAAAACCTCCTAAAAAATTTCTAAATTTATGCCAACTTAAGTTCTCTGTTTTGCATCTTAATAAACATATCCCAAAAGCAAAACCACACTAAAGCTACCCTGCTGTTCTAACCAGTTGTTAATAATATAATGTCACATTAATCGATGTATTAACTCACCATTCATAATTGAATTTAATTCTAAATTATTATTTTGGAAATGTCAAGATTAAAAATAACTATTTCAAGTTTGTTGAGTAATTTTTTTCAATGTATTAATTATTAGTTAATTGAATTATATATTTTCCTTTGTCTTTAACGATTTTTAAGTATAATCTTTTAAACATTTTTGTGAAATAAGGAAAGTTAAGCAGCAGCCAAAACAAAAACTTAACAAAATTCTAATATAAATTTTCCTTTTTTTCAAGGGAAAAATTCGTTCTTGAAAAATAAAAAATAACTAATTTTAAAAAAAATTATACAATAAGTTTAGAAATTCTTATCTTAACAACACTTTTTTGGCTTGTGTATACTATATTACGATTAATAAATTTCTTGACATTTAATGTAAAGTGTTCTACACTTACAAATAGTTAATAAAAACTATATAAAGGGAGGTGAGAAGGGTGATAGCTTATCCGAAGGCTTTTAGGGACAAGATTCGAGAATCCGAAAAGTCTCCAGAACCAAAAATCACCAGCGCAGAAAGCATTGAGGTCTGGAGGGCTTTAACGGATGAAACATGGGAATTGGCTATGTCCAACTACTATTTCGAAACCTGGATGTGGCAGTTCAAAAAGGTTCCCGCCTCTATAACAAGACTCAACAAACTTGTTAGCAGACTGACAGAAAGAAAAACGGCTGAGATTATGGAAACAGAGTTAAGAATCAAACTGGATTACTTAAAAAACGCAAAAGAGATGATTGAAGTTGCAGAAAGTAAGGTGGAGGATACCTTGAGAACGCTGTGGGCAAAAAAGAGGGAGCTGGAGTAGATGTCGGGCGATTTTACGGTTCTCCCCGGATACATAATTGGGGGCGGAAAACTCATAACACTCGATGAAATCAGAAAGAAGGTTGAATCGTTAGGGACCGTCACAAAAACTGCAGGTTCAAGTTTTCGATTAGTGCCTCACAATGAAAGTGGTAGCGATATCTTGGATTTTGACGACATGTATCCCACTGTGTATTTCAACGCCGATTATTCCGTAGATTTTTATGTTTCTAATTTGAAGTATGAAAGGGTTGTAAGTTTCATAGAAAAGCTTGCCGATGTGTTGGGGGTTCCAATAGATTATACAGAGCTTGGCAATCAAAGCCCCGACCCTGAAGAGGAGCAGAAAAAGATAGAAAAATTTTTAGAAGAGTTTGGAGGGTATTATGGCAGAGGAAAAAAGCAAAATAATGTCCCTTGAAGATGTAGTTAAAAGATATGTTAAGCCAAAAAGGGCATGGTGCGTTGGTGGATTCGGCTACACAAGAACCAACGCTTCAATAGCAAGGGAAGCTATCCGCCAAAGAGTTCCCGATTTGTATGTTCAAACAAATGCAGGCGCAACACCTATTATGATGTTAGGTGGCGCAATGCAGCTTGCTTGGGTTGAGATGACATACCTTGGATTGGAAACAATTCAGCCTGTTTCTTATGAGGTTAGAAAAGGTTTGGAAGACGGTCAGATTGAAGCAGTTATGGACCACACAAACTACTCATGGGCACTAAGAACAATTGCAGGACGCTTCGGAATGCAGTTTGTTTCAGGTATGACAGAGCTTGGCTCCGATTTGCTTGAGTATGACACATTTAAAGAAGCAGGCCTAAGAGGAAAGGACGAAAACGGTCTGTGGATACATCCGGATATTCCACCTGAAAGACACGCAATAATTAAAGACCCGTTCGATGCTTGGGGGTTGAGGCCGCACCAGTACGACCCCAACAATAAATACACACCAGGTGATGAACCAGAGCCGACAATGAACCAAACGGCTGCAGAAGAAGACGGTGTATATTACGAAATGTTGAGGAAAAAAACAAATAAATATACAGGAGAGAAAGGTCCTGTAGCTATCCTTTATCCTCCCGCCATTCCTTATCTCACATCTACACAGGTTCAAAGGGTTGGAGAAAAAGGAACAGCAAGGATAGAGGGTCTTTTGGTCCCTGATGTTGAGCAGTCAATTTCAGCAAAATATCTTGTAATAGCAGCAGAAAAGATTGTTCCGGAAGAAGAGTTGAGACTAAGAGCTTCAGAAAACCAGATTCCGTTTACACATGTTGATGCCATTTTGGATGCTCCTTGGGCATGCTATCCTACAGGAAATACATATCTATATGACTATGACTGGATGTGGTGGATGTTCTACATCAAGGCAAACAGAGCAGCAGGCACAAATGACGGAAAGAAAGCCTTGGCAGAATACTGGCAGAATATAGTAGGCAAAGATGAGTGGGATTTCTTGCAGCATAAAGTCGGAACAGACTACTTCAAATTTGGAAATATCGAGGCAAAATACGAAACACCAAGTGGCGCAACAGGTTTCCAAAGGTTATTTGAGTTAAGGGCTGATGCTAAATACGGATATAAACCTGATCTCTACAGACCTATTTAATTGAGGAGGGAAAAATGGCACAACCAGTAAAAATGCCGGTTAAAATATCT
>JALWEJ010000034.1 GCA_027014115.1 Desulfurellales bacterium | reverse complement strand
CTCTTTGAAACATACTGCGCATCAGCTCATTTTTATTTACATTAGCTTTTTTCTTTTGTTCTTTTGTTTTTATATCACAATAGGCGTATTTATGGATTACTTCAAATCCTATTGGAATAGAGGTATCCATACTGTAATAGACCATATTCAAAAGATTGACCCCTTTGACATTGCGTCCTTTTGTATGGTCAAAGTGCCAACAGATGATATCGCTTTCATCTGTCCATTTCTTTTCAACAATTGTATCATTAAATATGATATAGGCATCATCACTTTGAATCTCCCTGACAGTGGGTTTAACCTTTCTCCAAAGAGTTTTTGAATTAAAGTCTCCTTTTGAAAGAAATCGTGTGATTTGATCATGACTTACTGCTCCGTCTGTCATTGCTGATAGTCCTGTAGCTGTTGCAAGACCAGTGTTGCTGATAAGATAGTCTGTGTATAAATCTATGTAATCTTTGTAACTTTTCATAATACTCAATTTTAAGCAATTTTAGCTCCTTTGGTGCGCAAGGTCAGATAATAAAAAATCTTTTGCAAATTAACCATTTTTTTGTAATATATACTCTATGTATTGTGCCCTTGTTAATGTTGGGCTTTTAATTTTTTAAAAAGGGGTAGCTATGAAAGAGATAGGTTTACACGGAAGAGGCGGTCAAGGTATCGTTTTGTCCGGTGAAATGCTTGCCAATGTGTATTTTTATGAAGGCTATGAAGTTCAGTTTATGCCTTCGTATGGTGCAGAGCGAAGAGGTTCTCCCTCGAATGCGTATGTAAGAGTTGATAAAAACAAAAGGATTTATAACCGCTACGCGGTTGAGTTTCCCGACGAGGTTGTTGTTTTTAATATGAGTTTGCTTAGCAGTATTAAAGTAAAAGATGATGGCGTTGTATTGTTAAATGCATCAACAGACATAAAAAAAAGATCCTCAAATGCAAGAATTTTTATTGTTGATGCAAACTCTATAGCCCTTTCTTTGAATCTTGGAACTCCTGCTATGCCCATAATAAACACGGCGCTACTTGGAGCATACTGCAAAGTTGCCGGTGATTTTTCATTTGAGAATCTCTCAAAAGCGATAGAGGGTAAAATAGGAAAAAGGGCTGATATAAACATAGAGGCGGCAAAATTAGCTTTTGAAAATGTGAGGGAACTATGAGTAAAAAAATAGTAATGGGCGGAAATGATGCTATAGCTTATGCTGTTAAACAGAGTTTTGTTGATGTGATAAGCGCATATCCCATAACCCCGCAGACTTCAATTATTGAAAAGATTGCGGATTTTATCTCAAAGGGTGAAATAGGTACAAAATTTATAAAGGTTGAATCGGAGCATTCTGCCATGGCGGCAGCAATGGGTGCATCAATTGCAGGCAGCAGGGTGTTTACAGCTACAAGTTCTCAAGGATTGCTTTTGATGCACGAGGTTCTTCATTGGGCAAGTGGCGCAAGACTGCCTATTGTTATGGCAAATGCAAACAGAGCGGTTGCCCCGCCTTGGAGTATCTGGGCTGAAGAGACAGATTCGCTCTCTCAAAGAGATACTGGCTGGATTCAATTTTATGCCTCAAATTCTCAAGAAGCGTATGATTTTCTATTTTTGGCATTCAGGGTTGCAGAAAAAGTAAAAATACCGGCTATGGTTTGCATGGACGGTTTTTTGGTGACACATGCAAAAGAGCCTGTTGAAGTATTTGAAGATGAAATTAGTGATTTTATTAGCATAAAAGAGGGTAGGGATGTTTTGGATATAGAAAATCCAAAAGCCTATGGCGCTTTGGCTTTTCCAAAAGACTATATGCCTATAAAACTGGAACAAAACAGGGCTGTTTTTGAGGCTTTGAATGTATTTAACGATGTTGGAAATAAATTTACCTCCATATCAAAAAGAAGATATTTGCCGGTTTATACATATGGAGAAGAAAAAGCCGATGTTGCAATAGTATCTATGGGGTCTTTGGCTGAGACTGCGCATATAGCTGTTGATAATTTGAATGCTTCTTCGTTAAAAACAAAATTGGTAAAGATAAATATGTTTAGGCCGTTTCCTAAAAATGAACTTAAAAAAGCCCTTGCCGATGTTGAACATATTATTGTGCTTGATAGAGATATATCAATGGGTAAGGGCGGCATAGTAAAGGATGAGGTTGCAGGTTCTTTGGGATTTGACAATGTTTTAGGTTTTGTATGCGGCCTTGGAGGATATGATGTCACAGAAGGCGATGTAGAAAAGGTTGTAAAAGATGTTGTTGATGGAAAAATAAAAGAAGATAGCTATCTATGGGGTGAAAAATGAAAAAAATAAATAAAGATGAAATATTACAACCCAATCATCTGGCATGTCCCGGATGTGCCGCTGCTTTATCCATGAGACTTGCCTTGAAAGCTTTAGGTAAAAAAACAGTTATTGTAATACCTGCATGTTGTTGGACTATCATAAACGGGCCTCTTGGTCAAAACTATGCAGGCGTGCCTGTTTTTCACACGGCATTTGAGACAACAGCTGCTGTTGCTAGTGGAATAAAGGCATCTTTTATGATGCAGAATAAAGATGATATAACCGTTATGGGTTGGGCAGGTGACGGTGGTACATTTGATATAGGACTTCAGGCTTTAAGTGGAGCCGCCGAGAGAAATGAGGATATGATATATGTTTGTTACGATAATGAGGCATATATGAATACAGGTATTCAGAGGAGTTCTGCTACACCCTATGGGGCAGCAACAACTACAACGCCTCCGCCTATAATAAAGGACAGACCGAAAAAGGATCTCATGGAACTGGTTGCAGCTCATAATGTTCCGTATATTGCATCTGCAACGGTGGCATACCCAAAAGATTTCATAAAAAAGTTTGAAAAAGCAAAGAATACCAGAGGGTTTAAGCTGATACACATATTCTCACCGTGTCCTCCGGGACATAAGTCACTTGAATCAAAGTCCATTGAAATTGCAAAACTAGCTGTGGAAACAGGTGTGTTTCCACTTTATGAAATAGAAAACGGTGTACACAAACTATCAAGAAAACCAAAATTTACAGATGTCAAAGAGTACTTGTCTCTTCAGGGCAGGTTTAAACACCTAACCGAGCAGGAAATTGAGCATATCAGAGACAACATCTCAAAAAAATGGGAAAAGCTCAACAAGAAATTTGATACATAATTAAGTTGGGGGCAAAGATTGCCCCTTTTTTAATAATCTGTATCCGTTTTTAAATAAAACGGTGTAAAATATCTCTGCTGTTATGCCTATTAACACAGACAAAGAAAACATTTTTTGATTTACTATATTCTCGGCTTTTGCTATTGTCATTAAAAGAACAATCATACTGACACCTTTTGATAGATTGAAGGAGGAAATCAAAGACTCAGACAATGAAAATTTGTTGAAATAAAATATTATCACACTTCCTATGTGTGAAAAAAACATTAGAAGAACAACAAACATTACAAAAGGTATATCTTGGATGATTATTTTTGTGTTTATTCCCGTATATACAAAAAACAGTGGTATAAAAAACCCCAACCCAATTGTTTCTATGTCCTTTTTAATCATTATTGTATTGGAAAATGAGAGTGATATGATAAAGCCTGCTATGAATGCGCCGACAACCGGGTCTATGTGGAAATAAAAAGCAAAAGATACAGATAAAAGCATAATAGTCAAAGCAAATCTTATTCTCAGACTCAGCGGGTCTTTTGATGTTGTAAAATATTTGAAATGTTCAGGATACCACCAGTGCAAAACCTTAACGGTTTTAAAAAATATAATTGTCATAACAATGCTTATCATTATTTCTGCATATTTAAGTATGGAATAACCCTCGCCTTTGTATATTTCATAAGATGTGGCGATAATCAGTATAATGAACTCCTGGATAATGCCGCTGTATAGGGTTAATTTTCCTATCTTTTCATTTATAATTTTTAATTCCTTTAACACACCCACAACAACACCAACGCTTGCTGCTACAAATACTGCAATTAACTCAAAGTTTAAATGGAAGATTTTTATTATAACAATAGACATTACAACATTGACTGCAAAGGCTGTTAGGTTCAGAGTTATCAGTTTTGCACTTATCTCTTTTATCTCTATCTCCAATCCGACATAAAACATTAAAAGAAAAAACCCGAATTCTGCCAGAAAGTGCATAAAAGGGCTGTGTGAGACTATATTTAGTAAAGTTGGTCCAAGTGCTATACCTATTAGAATTTCCATTGTCACAATAGGTATCTTTATAAATTTTGAAAAAATAGGTGCAGTAAATGCTGCCAAAACAACAAGAAATAGGGATAAAGATTGGTATGCACTCATTTTAACAAAACAAATACGGAGATATCTTTTTCGTTGGCTATTAAATAGGCTGGGTTCGGTTTGAACATACTGTTTTTTCTTACAAAACCCGATGTGATGGCAAAATCGTAGTTTGTTTTTATTTTGTTGAACTCTTTTATTGGGTTTCCGCTTACTTTGTTTATATTGAACTGCTTTTTGTGTATTGAAAATATTCTTCTTGCTGCATGTTCGACCTTTTTTATAATTTCTGTATTTTCGTTTTCACATACAAACAAATCCAAATCTACATCCACAGTGTTGTGTACACTTATTGCCGTATGCAACGATTTTCTTATCAATTCTTCATCTTCTTCAAAAATATATACGAGAATTTTTTTATACTTCTGCTTGTTTGATAAGACCAAAATTGGTGTATATTCGGATAAACTTTCGGAAATTTTGTGTATACAGCATTTTTGTAAACCTATTTTATTAAGGAGTGTTAAGTTTTGTTTTTCTAATGCAACGATGCCAAATGATTCCAAAGAGAGTTTTTTAAATAACTCCTTTTTGTTTGTATAGTCCACATCATCTGCAAGGTTTTTGTTTTTTGGATTGTTTATTGTTGTCATAAGTTTTAGATGCTGAATGGCTGTGTTTCGTCTTAGGTAGTCTATTTCATTTATTATGCTATCATTTTTTGTTACAACCGCCAAGAGGGTGTTGCCGTATTGCATGGGAAACTTCATATTGGGTGAGGTTATAATATTGACAGCATATTCAAGTTTTTCCGGATAGCCTATAAGCAATATTTTGTCATTGGATTTTATTGTTGTATCTTTTTGGGGTATTATTAGTTTATTGTCTCGGTATACAGCGCCTATCTTTATTCCATGAAGCGACAACTGAGAGATTTCTTTATTGGCAAAAGGGGAGTATTCGTCTATAAAAACCTCAACTATTTCACCTATGCCAAGTCCAATGCCTATTGCCTTTTTTGCGTGAGTGATTTTGTTGTATACAAGTGATGCTATGTCTTTCGGTCCTCCTACTACTGTAACACCGAGTTCATAAAACCTCTCAAGATTTTTGTAGGTGGGAATGTAGGCTATTATCCTGGCAACATTGTGTCGCTTGCCTATAGAGGATATTTCGTAGTTTACATCTTCATTGTTTGTAAATGCCACAAGATATGCTGCATTGTCAATATCGATTTTTCTTAAAAGATAATCGCTTGTAGCGTCGCCTGCTGTTTTATGGATATTTGGATGGTCTGGAAGTTTTTTAAGCATATCTTTGTTTAAATCAATAACAAACACATCAAATGAATCTTTTATGAAACCTATCAGGTATCTAACCTTGTATCCACCACCTGCTATGATTATTGTTGGCTTTGATTTTGTATTCATGCTTTTTGACTATTATCTGTTTTTATCATCCAGACCAAAAGAGAACCGAAAAATGCTATGGCAACATTGAACCCGAAGGCAGTCACAAAACCGAATGAATCGGCCAATGCTCCCACAGCGCTTGGTGCAATTGAGGATGCTATCATAACCATACCGAATACCACGGCTATATTTGTATTAACCTTATCCCCCCCAACCTCAGATGCAAATGCATGTCTGACAGGTATTGAAAGAGACATAAAAAATCCCATAAAAAAGAGAAATATTATGCTTGTAAACTTTATAAATAAAATCAAAAACAGCCCCATTAAAAAGTAGCTGTAGGATATTGTTTTTCTACGTCCGAATTTGTCGGATATAAATCCGCCTAAGGGCTGCGCCACCATACCCGCAAGCAGCATAATCGAGGCTTTTATATTGGCATCAAGTATGCTGCAACCCTTTGCATAGAAATATGACGGCAGAAAAGACATGATACCTCTTGAATAAAACGGTATTACTATGGCAACGAGGCCAAGCAGTATAAGCTCTTTTGTTATTGTGCTTTTTATTGTTGTATGTATGGGTTTTTCCTCTATTTTTACTATGAGTGCTATTAATAAAGCCATGACAAATCCGACAGCGGAAACAATCAAAAAAGCCTTTGTGTTGTATTTCGATAAAAGGTAACCCATTGCAATTGGAGCAAAAAAGTAACCCAAGGCTCCACCTGTTCCGTTTATGCCTATCGCCATACCTTTTTTTTCTTTGAATACACTGCTTAAAATGCCCATGCCCTGAGGGTGATATGTTCCAAGACCTACACCGAGAAGAAGCGTTACGAGCAAAGCGGAATAGTATGAATTGGATAGATAAAACATTATATACGATAGAGAGAGTATTAAAAATCCGCCCGTCAAAACCGTTTTTCTTTTTGAATGGGTTTCTGAGAAATGGGCTATGGGCGATTGAAGAAGTGCGCTTGTTAGATACGGGACACTTAAAAGCAGACCCGATTGGAAGTAATTTATTTTGTATGTTTCTTTAAGTAGAGGAAGAGCAGGTGGTATTAAAAGTGAATACCAGTCATTCACAAAATGGGCAAAAGCAATGGTGATAAGCAGAATGACTGGATTTGTCAAATTTTTCATTTTTAATGGTTTGCTATTTATTAACTCGCTCTACATATTCTCCGGTACGTGTGTCTATTTTTATAACATCACCCTCTTTTAGAAAAAACGGCACATTTACTACAGCGCCTGTTTCAAGCGTTGCGGGTTTTGAACCTGTTGCTGCCGTATCACCTTTAAAGCCCGGTTCTGTTTCTGCAATTTTTAGTTCAACAAAGTTGGGCAGTGATACACCTATAGGGGTTCCGTTGTAGAGAAGAACGGAAACATCTTTGTTTTCCTGTATGAACTTTGCAGCATCGCCAACTATATCTGCAGGAATGCTGTGCTGGTCGTAGTTTGTTGAATCCATAAAATGGAAGCCTTCTCCGTCGTTGTAGAGATACTGCATTATGCGTTCTTCAACATCGGCTTTTTCCATTTTTGTTCCTGATTTATAGGTTTTTTCAACAACATTGCCTGTTTTTAAATTTTTGAGTTTTACCCTGACAAAAGCCTGCCCTTTGCCTGGTTTTACATGTTCATAATCCACTATCTCGTAAGGGTCGTTTTCAATCTTTAGTTTTACACCCTTTTTGAATTCGTTTGTTGCAATCATATCTCCCATAATCTCTACTCCTTTCTATTTTTCAAGCCCTATTTTTTCAGCATTGTTCTGCAGACACTCTGCTACAAACATTACATGTTGTGATAAATCCAAACCAAGCTCATCTATACCTTGTGATATGTCCTCTCTGTTTACACCTTTTGCAAAAGCTTTATCTTTGAGTTTTTTCTTTACAGACTTCATTTTTAAATCTTTCAGATTTTTTTCCGGTCTAACCAAAGCGTATGCATACAAAAATCCGCTTAACTCATCAACAGCAAAAAGTGTTTTTGCCATTAGTGTTTTTCTTTCTACATTTGTATAATTTGCATGTCCCATTATGGCTTCGATTATATCATCTTCAACACCCATTTCTTTTAGAATTTCAGAGCCTTGATAGGGGTGATTGTCTGGATATTTTTCATAATCAAAATCATGCAGGAGTCCTGTTACTGCCCATCTTTCTTCATCTTCACCAAACTTTTTTGCATAACATCTCATAGCAGATTCAACACACAGAGCATGCCTTATTAGGCTTTCGCTTTGCGTATATTTTTTTAAAAGCTGCACTGCTTCATCATAGGTCATAATTTACCCCCTAACATATTTTGCGCTGTATAGTTTATATGAAATTTGATTTTTTTCAAGAAAAGAGTTTATGAGCCTTTTAAAAAAGGTTGAGAGAGTGAGTTGTTGGGTATAGGATAGGTCAAGGGGGTGTGTTTATGAATATATCACTTATTGGGATGCCTGGTGCCGGAAAAAGCACTGTTGGCGTGATATTGGCAAAAGTTATTTCTTATGAATTTATAGATACGGATATATTGATACAGACAAGAAAAAAAATGAGTTTGCAGGAAATAGTTGATTTATATGGGCATCTAAAACTTAGAGAGATAGAAGAAGGTGTAACATGTTCTATATCTCCAAGCAACAGCATAATATCAACAGGTGGAAGTGTGGTTTACAGCACAAAGGCAATGAAACATTTGAAAAGTATATCCACTGTTGTTTTTTTGGATGTCAGCTACGATAATTTATTAAAGCGTATACATAACTTTGAAAGTAGGGGGCTTGCGAAGTCCAAAAACCAAACGTTTTTGGACCTTTATAAAGAAAGAGTTGTGTTATACAGAAAATATGCGGATATTACGATAGATGGGAATAATTTAAATCAGGAAAAGGCTGCAGATATGATAGTTGAGCTTGCTTTTTAGTTGATTATGTATACAATTCTACCCCATGTTAAGCTCTAAGACAAAAGGGTATGTAGATGCTGTTTTTGCTACCATGTTCATGGGAAGCTTGGGTATATTTGTAAAGTTTATGAGTGTTTCACCTTCTGTTATAACATTCTTCAGGCTTTTTCTTTCTGCTGTCTTTATGTTTATATTTATTATGCTGAGAAAAAGAATTCATATTTTAAAGTTAAAACCTACAAAAAGGGTTGTTTTAAGTTCAATTGCTTTAACATCAAGTATAATATTCTATATTATTGCCATCCAGAAAACATCCATGTCCAATGCCGTATTTTTGTTGTATCTGGGTCCTGTTTTTGCATCCTTAGCGGCATTTGTTTTTTTGAAAGAATCCTTAAAAGGGATTGATATTTTTTCTTTATCTATTTCGATTTTGGGTATTCTGTTTATGTTGAAATTTAATTTTCATTTTCAGTCTTCTGATGCTTTTGGTATGATATGCGGTATTTTATCAGGATTATCATACGGCATGATAATCTTTTCCAACAGAATGATAGAAGAGCATATTGAGCTTGATGTAAGAAGTTTTTACCAATTTATTATAGGCAGTGTTTTGATTATGCCTGCAGCGTTGAATGATTACAGCTTTGTTATGATAAAAAACAATATTGTTTTACTCATTTTAATGGCTTTTGTGTGCGGTTTTTTGGGTATTACATTGATGTTTGATGCAATAAAGAGACTTTCCGCCGTTGAATATGGTGTGCTGTCGTATCTTGAGATGTTTTTTGCAACGACATTTGGTGTTGTAATTTTTTCTGAGAATATGGATATGTTTAAAGTGGCAGGCGGTTTGTTGATACTTGTATCGGGTATGCTGCAGGTATTTAAGAATAAGATTGAAAGGATTTTTGCATGAGCATTCTTGATGCTGTCATAATGGGGATTGTTGAGGGTTTGACGGAGTTTTTGCCCATATCTTCAACAGGTCATTTGATTTTAACATCTACTATTTTGGGTATTCCTCAAAGTGAGTTCAATAAAACATTTGAAATAGTGATACAGCTTGGCGCAATCTTGAGCGTTGTGTTTTTATATTTTGATAGGCTAAAAAGCAATATTGAACTGTGGAAACGAATAATTGCAGCATTTATACCTACAGGTATAATAGGTTTTGTACTTTATAAAATAATAAAGCACTATCTTTTTAATCCGAATATTGTGGCAGTATCATTGATAATAGGCGGTATAATTATAATTTTAATAGAAAATAGGATGAAAGATATAGACAAGCATAAGGGTATGGATTTATCAAAACTAAGCTATAAAAAAGCTGTGTTTATAGGCATAATTCAGTCTTTGGCAACAATACCCGGAACATCACGGTCGGCAGCAACCATAATAGGTGGACTCTTTGCGCAAATGGATAGGAAGACGGCGGTTGAATTTTCTTTTTTGCTTGCCGTTCCTACAATGTTTGCAGCAACCGGTTATGATTTATTAAAAAGCGGTGTTTCCATAAGTCATTCTCAGTGGCACCTGATAGCCGTAGGATTTGTTGTTTCGTTTTTTTCGGCACTTTTGGCTGTAAAATCGTTTGTGGCTTTTGTTTCAAAGTATAATTTTGTCGGTTTCGGTGTATATAGAATAATTGTTGGTATTCTGTTTTTTCTAATTAATTTTGGTATTATTGTTTGAAATATTAATTTTAATTTGATATTCTGGATTGTTAAAAAACTGGAGGTTTGTTATGGATGTAAAAACGATTAAAGAGATTATAGAGGTTGTGGAGAATAGCGAGTTTGTTGAATTTGACTACAAAGATGATGATGTGCATTTAATTTTAAAGAAAAAAGAGGCGTTTGTAGGTGATAATATTGTAGCACAGTCTGCTCCTATGCCTACAGATATACAGATTGTGGCACAAAATGCAGCAGCTCAAGAACAGGCTTCAGCCAAACCAGAGAGTGCAGATGAGCCTGTTGATGCAAGCTTGATTGAGATAAAATCACCTATGGTTGCAACGTTCTACAGGGCACCATCTCCAACATCACCACCCTATGTAGAAGTTGGAGATGAGGTCAAAAAAGGGGATGTTTTGTGTATTCTTGAGGCTATGAAGATAATGAACGAGCTCGAAGCCGATTTTCCATGCAGAATAGAAAAAATTCTTGTGGAAAACGCTCAAAAGGTAGAGTATGACCAGCCTCTGTTTTTGGTCAAAAAATTAGGGTAGTTTATGTTTAGGAAAATATTAATTGCAAACAGGTCTGAGATTGCTTTAAGGGTTATAAGGGCTGCAAAAGAACTTGGCATAAGCACTGTTGCCATTTATTCAACAGAGGATAAAAACTCTATGCATGTTGAGCTTGCCGATGAGGCTATATGTGTAGGTCCTGCACTGGCAGCAGAAAGCTATCTTAATCTGTCCAATGTTGCACAGGCTATAGCGAATTCAGGTTGTGATGCTGTGCATCCTGGATACGGATTTTTGTCAGAAAACCCTACATTTGTAAATATATGTAAAGACTTAGGTGTAACATTTATAGGTCCTGACGATAAAACCATGAGCAATTTGGCAGACAAAGCTAAGGTTAAATCTATCCTGAATAAATTTGACATACCAACGGTACCCGGCAGTGACGGCTCAATAGAGGATATTGACACACTAAAAAAAACAGCCGCTGATATAGGCTACCCCGTTCTCTTAAAGGCTTCCTGGGGTGGTGGCGGTAAGGGTATGAGAATTGTCAGAAATGAAGAGGATTTGGTTAGAGAGTTTAATGCAGCAAAGATGGAGGCAAAAGTCTCTTTTGGGAAAGACGATATATATCTGGAAAAGTTTATCGAACACCCAAGACATATAGAGGTGCAGGTTCTCGGTGATTTGTACGGCAATGTTGTGCATATAGGCGAAAGGGACTGCACTCTACAAAGAAGACATCAGAAGCTTTTGGAAGAATCTCCTTCGGGTGTTTTATCAGAAGAAAAAAGGCGGAAACTGCATGAAACGGCTGTTTTGGCAACAAAGGCTTTAGGGTATCAAAATGCCGGTACGCTTGAGTTTCTGTTTGATGGCGAAAATTTTTACTTCATAGAGATAAACACAAGAATTCAGGTTGAACATCCGGTAAGTGAAATGGCATACGGTGTTGATTTGATAAAAGAGCAGATTGCCATTGCATCCAAAGAGCAGTTGAGTTTAAAACAGGAAGATATAAAACTTAAATTTCACACAATGGAATGCAGAATAAATGCAGAAGACCCTGACAGATTCTATCCCTCACCTGGAATGATAAACAAACTTTTCATACCCGGAGGCCCTGGTGTGAGGGTTGATAGTGCTGTGTACTGTGGTATGAATGTGAGTCCAAGCTATGATTCTTTAATAGCAAAATTGATAGTAAAGGGTTCAGATAGAGAAGAGGCTCGCTTGAGAATGTTGAGATGCTTGAATGAATTTGTTATTGAGGGTGTTAAAACGAGTATACCGTTTTTCCAAAGAATTCTCACAACAAAGGATTTTGTATCAAATACCTATGATACGAATTTTATCGACAAGAAGTTTTTGAATAAATCCTAAGCGCCTACAACAACAATCTCTTTCGAATCTTGAGCTTTTTGTAAGGCGTTTTGAACCCTCAAAAAGAAATTTTCGGCATTATCTTCATACTTTGAGAAGGTAATGCCGAATTTTGCATTTACCTCTATTTTGCAGTTTTTATATTCCAGATTTTTTAGATGTTTTAGAATTTTGTTTGCGAATTTAACCGTATCGTCTCCTTCAAATACCCTTGATAATATGCAAAACACAGAGTTTCCGCAGTAAGAGAGTATATCGCTGTTTCTGCATATTGCAGTAAGCATTTTGGAAACAGCAAGGTCTATATCTTTTTGGGATAAATTGTCACACTCCAATCTCGCAAATTTTTCTTTGGAAGCATCAAATGCTACCAAACTCCAGTTTTCTTCATAGCGTTTATGCTGTTTTAAAATGTGTGTAACAAGATAATTGAGCCCAAGTGAATTATTCAGCCCGGTCTTATCGTCAATAAAGCACTCTTTTGTCCTACTATCCAATTCTTTTGGTTGAAAAAATTGCATCTTTCACCTCATTAAGCGTGTTTTTTGCAGCTTCTTGAGCTTTGAGTGAGCCATCTGTTAAAATATCTTTTATCGTATCTTTGCTTTTTAAAAGTTCTGCTCTTTTTTGTCTTATGGGTGCAAGTGTTGAATTTAAATTTTCACTTAAGAGTTTTTTGCACTCCACACATCCTATTTCCGCATTGGCGCATGCCGATTTTATTTCCTGTTGTTTTTCTTTTTCCGTAAAGATTTTATGAAGCATAAATATACCGCACTCTTCTGCTACACCTGGGTCTGTTTTTCTTTTTCTTCTTGGGTCTGTAAACATAGTTCTTAATTTTTTGTTTGTTTCTTCTTCTGTGTCTGATAAGTATATGGCATTATCATATGATTTGCTCATTTTTCTGCCGTCGAGCCCCAATATTTTTGGAACTTCAGTTAACAGCGGCTTTGGTTCAACAAACACATCTTTGTTCACACTTGCATTAAAATGTCTTACCAATTCCCTTGTAAATTCAAGATGTGCGACTTGATCGATGCCAACGGGGATATGGGCGGCTTTGTAAATTATGATGTCTGCAGCCATGAGCACGGGGTAGCCCAAAAATCCGTAGTTTGATGTTTTTGATTTTCCAAGTTGTGCAATCTGGTCTTTGTATGAGGGAACCCTCTCAAGCCAACCGACAGGAGTTACCATAGAAAGCAGCAAGAAAAGCTCCGCATGCTCTTTTACCAGCGATTGAACAAAAATTGTGTCTTTATCAGGGTCAAGTCCAAAGGACAGCCAATCTGCGACCATTTCTATTGTGTTGTCTGGAATATCTTTTGATTCATTAAATCCTGTTGTCAAGGCATGCCAATCAGCAACAAAATAGAATCGTTCATAATCTTTATCTTGAAGTTTAATCCAGTTATCAAGTGCACCGTATAGGTTTCCAAGATGCAGTTTTCCTGTTGGTCTCATTCCGCTTAATACTCTATCTTTCATTAATTCTCCCCTTAAAAAAGCAAAAGATTGGATATGGGCATAACAAACATGTAATAAATCAGATTAAACACACCCAAAAAAATCAAAGCAAAAACTATATACATACCGTATGGTTCAATTTTTGAAAATTCATAAGCCCATTTGTTTGGCATAAATGCAGCCAATATTCTGCCACCGTCAAGAGGCAGAATGGGTATTAAATTAAAAAATGCAAATATGAGGTTAAGCTGTACACCGTACACACATGTCAACAAAACAGGCTGTTGAACATATGGTATCGGTATCAATGTGAAAATGTGATAAATAATCGAAAATCCTACCGCCATCAATATATTTGACATAGGTCCTGCCAGTGCGACATACGCAGAATCTTTTTTTGGATTTCTTAAGTTAAAGAAGTTTACAGGAACAGGTTTTGCCCATCCGAATAAAATTTGAGAGTGTGCAATAAGCAAAAACAGCGGCAGTATAATTGTGCCTACAAGGTCAATGTGTGCAATAGGATTGAGTGTTAATCTGCCCATGAATTTTGCCGTATTGTCCCCAAGCTTATATGCTACATAACCGTGTGATACTTCATGGATGACAACTGCCAGCAAAAACGGTATAACCATTAAAAACAACTGAGGGTTCATTTTTCCACCTTAAAAAAATTTTTGGCAAAAAGCCATATAAAAGATGCCCAATTGAACAAAAAAAGTCAAGTCTAAAGCAAGGATGCTGCAAAATCGGTGTTGTTTAACATGCTTTCTATTTTGATTTTAACCATGTCACCGGGTTTTATTTTTTTGTTATTTTCCAAAAAAATCAAACCGTCAATCTCGTATGCACTCATTTTTGCTCTACCGAACAAGAATCCCGGAAGTTCATCCGATATGCCGTCTATAATCATATCGTATTCTTTGCCAAGAAGAGATTTGTGTTTTTTTTCATACACTTCGTTTTGTATTGTCTCGACTACTTCAAGCCTTTCCTGTTTTACAGCATCATCTAAATCTTTTAATAAAAATGCCTTTGTATTTTCTTCATGGTAGTATTTAAAAAAACCAACCCAATCAAGTTCATACTTTTCTATGAAATCACACAGTTGATAAAAATCTTTTTGAGTTTCATTCGGGTATCCGACAATGAATGTTGAGCGTATGGTTATATCAAGTTTTTTTAGTTTTTCTATCAGTTTTACTGCATCAAGGCTTTTATATTTCCGATTCATCGAGTTAAGCACTCTGTCGCTTATGTGCTGCAGAGGGACATCAATATATTTAAGCAGTTTGTCTGAGTTTGCTATTTTATCTATCAGTCTGTCTGTTATGTATGTAGGATATGTGTACATAAGCCTAATCCATTCAATGCCTTCAACTGTTTCCAACCTGTCTATCAACTTGCAGAGTTCATCTTCTCTGTTTTTGTCAAACATATATGCGGTTGTATCCTGTGCAATAAGATACAGCTCCTTTGTGCCTTTTTGGGCAAGCAGTTCGGCTTCTTTTACAAGCTCATCAATTTCTCGGCTTTTAAATCCGCCTTTTATTAAAGGTATTGCACAAAAAGAACAGCCGTTTGAACATCCTTCTGCAATCTTGAGATAACCTATATGTTTTGGCGTAATTGTTTCTCTTAAAAGATAGGGTGTTTGCGTGTGGAATTTTTTTGAAAAGATTTTCTCAACTATTTTTTCAAGCTCGTAGACACCCACGAAGCCGTCAACCTCAGGCAGTTCTTCTTTTAATTCATTTTTGTACCTTTCGTAGAGACATCCTGCAACAAACACCTTTGTATCGGGTTCGGTTTTTTTTATTTCTATTGCTTCCATTACGGCATCTATGGATTCTTCTTTTGCCGGAGTTATAAATCCGCATGTGTTAATGAGTATGATGTCTGCATCTTGAATATCCGATACAAGTTTTAAGCTACCTGAATGTTTTAGGTATCCAAGCATCAATTCAGTATCTACCGTATTTTTAGGGCAACCCAGACTTTCAACAAACAAATTCATAGTATATTTTGTAACTTTGATACTGCATGCCGTAGAAGTTCAATAGAAAACAGAAAAAAAAGCACAGATGAAAATGTATTGATAAAAAAAGACACCCTTGGTGTTAATAAATTTTTTCTAAATATGTCGCTTATAAAAATTGCAAACAAAAAAGCGCCTACAATACCGAGAAATAACGAGACCAAATCAAAAATAATTGTGTTTTGGTGTATAAAGGGTGACAGTATTGCACCAAAAAATATGATGGCTTTAGGGTTTGATAAATTGATGTAGAGACCTTTTAGGTAGAGGTTTTTTGCATCAACATTTTTTGATTCCATACTATCTTTTCTGTGTATAAATATCTCTTTTGCTACATAAAGCAGGTACAATCCGCCGAAAAACGATACGATAAATTGAAAATATGTATTTTCACCAAGTGATGCAAAACCAAAAAATAGTATACCTATTATAACGGCATTTCCTGTCAATATTCCGCTTAATACACCAAAACCGGCTTTTAATGAACGGTTAAGTGTTGTCTGTATGGTTAAAAAGATATCGGGTCCAGGCGTCAATACCGCCAAAAATCCTATAGCAATAAGCTCAAGACTCATCTGTTAATAAAGTTTGGTCTTCTTTTTTCGAAAAATGCTTTTACACCCTCTTTTGCATCGTTTGTTGAAACAGATATGCCAAAAAGTGTACTTTCAAGCTCAAAAGCCTCATCCTCGGGCATGTTTATTCCCTGCTCAACGGCTCTTTTTGCCAACGCAACGGCAATGGGTGCGTTTTGAGCTATTGTTTGAGCAGTATCTTTTGCAAATTTCAATAGTTCATCCTTTGAACTTTTTATTTCAAGTACAATACCAAGCTCTTTTGCTTTACCTGCATTTATTATTTTCCCTGTAAATATAAGCTCTTTTGCAGCGTTTTTTCCTATTATTCTTGAAAGCCTCTGTGTTCCTCCAAACCCCGGGATTATTCCGAGTTTTACCTCAGGAAATCCGAATTTTGCATTTTCTGCTGCATATATAAAATCACAACCCAAAGCAAGTTCAAATCCTCCTCCCAAAGCATATCCGTTTACGGCTGCTATGTAGACTTTACCCGATTGTGTTATTTTTTGTATGATTTTCTGTGCTTTTTTCGAATAGTTGTATGAGCCTGCCGGATCGAGATTTTTAATTACACCTATATCTCCACCTGAAACAAAGGCTTTTTCACCTGATCCGGTTATTACAACACAGCTTATATCTTCATTTTTTTCCAATGAATCAATGGTTTCGTTTAATTCATAAAAAACCTCTTTGCTGAGTGCATTTAGTTTATCGGGTCTGTTTATTGTTATAAACGCAACTTTATTTTCTATTGACAAAAGCAGACTATCCATAACAACCTCCCGGCAATTTCTCGTATAATACCAAAAAGATAGCAAACAGGCAATTTATTAATTTGTAGATTGAAGTTTTTCTTTTACTGCCAAAGCTATTTTATAGGTTATTCCGGGAATTAATGCTATTTCTTCAACGGATGCCTTTTTTATGTTTTCTATGGAGCCGAATTTTTCAAATAAAGCTTTTTTTCTTTTTGGACCGATAAATTCTATTCTGTCAAGAATGCTTGATATGACATACTTTTCTCTCTTGTTTCTGTGGTAGGTAACTGCAAAGCGGTGAGCTTCATCTCTGAGCTTTTGAAAAAACATCAATATTTCATTATCCGTATCGTATATTTTGTTGGAAAAATATATAATATCTTTGACATAACCTTTGTTTCTGTTTGTTAGACCGTCTGTTTTTTCTTTTGCTATGCCTATTACCTCATCTTTTTTAAATGTTTTTTTTGCTGCTTTTATTTGGATTGGACCGCCATCTACAAGTATAACATCCGGCAGTTTTTTGTAGGATTTTAGAAGAAGCTGCTTATGTCTTTTGAGTGTTTCTTCCATTGCTTCTGACTCATATTTTGAATTTAGCGAATATCTCCTGTACATTTCTTTATCAAATCCGTTTATGGAGTATCGAACAACACATCCTACTACATTCTCAAACCCTGTATGTGATATATCGACAACATCGATATTGTATGGAGTTTTAGTAAGTTGAAACTGCTTTTTTATTTTTGAGAAAATATAGAGATTTGCATGAAGGCTTTTTGTATGGGATTCAAGCGATATATTGGCATTTTTCTTTGCCATATCAAGCAGTATTTTCTTTTGTCCCTTTTTCGGTATGATGATTTTCGGCTTTTTCCCGAGACTATTTATTGCATGTTCTATCATTTCTTGATTGTCTATGTTGTCAACAATGATTGTATCCGGTATGACCTGTCCTGATGAGTAGTACTGCATGATAAAACTTTCTTTTGTTTCGCTGTTTAGTTTGCTGTCATAGAAAAAATAACTTCTGTTTCCCACCATATTGGAAAAACGGATATTAACAATGTAGGCGCATATTATTATGTCCTGCTGCTCAAACACAATAACATCCAAAAAATCACTGCCCAATTCTGCCACTGTCTGTCTGTTTGTAAGAATTTCCAAAACTTTGAGTCTGTCTCTTATCTCAATCGCTTTTTCGAAATCCTGTGTTTTTATGCTTCTACTTAATTCTTTTTTTAGAGCTGATTTAAGTGATGAAGGGTTTGATAATATGTCTTTTATTTGGTTTATTATATCCATGTAGTCTGCTTTTGAGATATAGCCTACACACGGTGCAGAGCATTTGTCCATTTGATAGTAAATGCACGGCTCTTTTGCTCCTTGACAGCTTTTGTCGTTTTTTTGGGCAATCTTAAACGAATCCTTTAAAAGTTTGATGAGTTTTTTTAGGCTGTCTGCAGGTGTAACAGGACCGAAATAAAAATCCTTTTTGTTTTTTATTCTTCTTGAAGCCGAGAGCCTCGGATATTTTTCGCTTAGGCTTATTCTTAGATAGGGATAGCTTTTATCATCTCTTAAAACAACATTGTAGGGCGGTCTGTGTTCTTTTATTAAATTTGATTCAAGAAGAAGCGCTTCTAATTCTGTTTCAACAACTGTAATTTCAACAAATGCTGCCTCTTTTACCATTGAGAGTTTGAAAATGTCCAAACCTTCGGGTTTTAAATATGTTTTTATGCGTGCCTGCAGGTTTTTTGCCTTGCCTATATAGAGAATTTCTTCGTTATCCGATTTTATTATGTATACACCGGGATTTTTGGGTATTTTTTCTATAAGTGTTTTGTTTTTAAATAGTTCAAACTGCGCACTCATTTGAAAAAGACACAAAGCCAAACTGCAGATTTTGATGTATATGCAACCCTGTGTTTTTTGTGCGGCTCTATAATTATGTAGTCATTTTTCTGCAGTTTTATTGTTTCATCCTCAAATTTCAATACGGCTTCGCCTTCAATAAGAAGCACAAACTCATAATCATCCTGATCATACCAGAAGTTGCCGGGCGATATTTGTGAATTTGAGATTATTCGTTCTATTTTTACTGTTTTGTTTTTAAATATCGTTTCAAATATTTCTTCATCAGCAGGCTTAATATCTGCCTTTAAATTGCCAAACAGTTCCTTGTTCATGCTTGTGATTTTATCGAGAAGATTACATAAAAGCAATAAACTTTGCTAAATCTTTATTGACACGAATAGAAATTGATTTATAGTATAGACTCAAAAAGACAAGTTGGGGGTTATGTGAAAAATAAAGAGACAAAAAGAGGCATAATAGAAACTTTTTTTGAATCCATATTGTGGAAAAGCAGGTTGATTGCAGTTTTGGCTGTTATTTTTGGCATGATAGGGGCATTTGTTCTTTTTGTCGTGGCAAGCTTTGATATATACAAAATGGTTTGCTATGCATATCAATTTTTTTCAGCACATGCACATTCGGACGATTTTCACATGCAGCTTATTGGCGGTGTGATTGGTGCTGTTGATCTGTATCTTATTGCTGTTGTGCTGCTGATATTTTCCTTTGGAATATATGAGTTATTTATAAGTGAAATAGATGATGCAGAAAACACCATAATCGGAAGCAAGATTTTGTCCATACACAGCCTTGATGAGTTGAAAGATAAAATTGGTAAGGTTGTTGTTATGGTGTTGATTGTGAGTTTTTTTAAAAGGGTTATGCATATGCATTTTTCAACACCGCTTGAAATGCTCTACCTTGCAGGCAGTATTTTGGCACTTGCCTTGGCTTTGTATTATCTCCACAAACATTCTTGATTTAAGAGAAAAATAAGCGTCATAAATACTATGCTGCTCAGTGCTGCCGATACCATGATTAAATTTGTGGTTTTTCTTATGTCTTCTATTTGAGGATTTGAAAATTGTTCTCCGAGATACACTTCATCAATTGTTGTGTGGGGATAGATGATTTTCCCGCCGAGTTTTATATTGAGTACGCCGGCAACTGCACTTTCTGCACATGCCGAGTTTGGCGATGGGTGTTTGAGTCTGTCTTTTTTTGCTGTTTTTAGGCAGCCTGCCGAATCCTTTTTTAAGATAGCGGCGCTTAAACAGATAAAAATTATAGATAATCTTGCCGGTATGAAGTTTGCAAAATCATCAAGCTTGGCTGCAAATCTTCCAAAATATGCATATCTTTTGTTTTTATAGCCCACCATTGAGTCCATTGTGTTTACAGCTCTGTAGGATAGAGAAAAAGCTGCGGCAAAAATAAGAGGTTCTTTATGCAGCATATAGCCTGCAAAACATCCGATAAAATACCAAAATAAAACGGCAAAAAATCCGTCTATAAAGTTTTCCGACACACTTTCAATGACCGCTTTTATTATGCCTGTTTCATCAAGTCTGTTTACATCTCGTCCGACTATCATAGAAACCCTCTTTCTTGCTTTGTCTATATTTTTTTCACACAAAGCTTCATAAACCGATTCTGCATGTTGTTCCATATCCTTTAGAGCAATTGATGAATAGACAATAAATATGTTTACTAAAAGATAGATATAGGCATTTATTGTTACTGATAAAAACACACCTGCAAGATAAAAAAATAAAACGGTTAATAAAACGAACAAAACAAGAAGTATGCCTCCAAACAGGTTAAAGATACCTGCTTTTTCCAATATTGACTCAAACAGTTTGATTATTTTTCCGATTATTCTTGTGGGGTGTAAAGAGTATGCGGGATCTCCTATTAAGAAATCCAACAAAAGTGCGAAAGCAAAAACGGTTAGGCAGTTATACATAATCCGAAAACAGATTCATAAGCTTGTCGTTTTCTTTTTCTGTCAGTATGGCAAATCTGAAAAAATTTCCAAAAAGCCCTCTGAAATTTCGGCAGTCTCTTACATATACGCCGTTCAATAAAAGATATTTTAGAAAATCGTCCATATCGTATGTGCTGTTTAATTCTGCCAAAAAGAAATTGGCATGTGTATCAAACAGTTTTATCTGTTTTGTGTTTGATATGTTTTGCTTAAATCTTGTTCTTTCTTTTTGGATAAGTTTTATTGTGCTTTTTTCATATTCGCTGCACTGTATAATAGATTTTGCAGCATGCTCTGCAATTATATTGACACTCCAAGGTTCTTTAAACTTTTTGAAATTATCTACTGCTTCTTTTGAGCCAACTGCTGCACCTATACGCAGACCCGGTAGGGCATAGAATTTTGTGAGTGAATGAAAAACAACAATGTTTGTTATGCCGCAGCCCATGAGTGTATGGTCTTGGTAGTTATCCGTAAACTGAATAAAAGCTTCATCAATCAAAAACCATTTGTCTTTATAGTTTTCGGCAAGCTCTGTTATAATGTTTTTATCAATTAAACTTCCTGTCGGATTATTTGGATTACCTAAAATAACGGCATCTGCATTTTCTATTGCATCTACTGTTTTTTTATCTAATTCAAAGCGAAAGCCGTTTTCTTTGTTTGTGTTTATTGAAATAATTTCACATCCGTTTATTTCAAAAGCGCGTCTGTAGTCATAAAAAGAGGGTTCAACCACTGCTGCTGTTTTAATATTAAGTGCTCTTGGCGCAAGATATATCAACTCTATTGAGCCGTTTGTTGCAGCTATGCAGTCTTTATTTATGCTGAATTTTTCCTCATAGAATTCCAAAACACCATCGCCGTCTTGTGTGGGGTATCTATCCACATATTTTATAAGATTGTTCCACTCTATTTTGAGTATGGGGGGTGTGCCGAAAGGATTTATATTTACGCTAAAATCAATAATCTCTTGATCTTTTTTTATGTTGAAAAGTCTCAGATGAGAATCCATACTGCCGCCGTGAATATATTCATACATATTTAAACACCTAAGACCTCAATTAATTTGTTTATATCAATATATTTCTTAAAAAGGTTTGCTAATTTATCGTACTGGTCATTTTTGTATCGAAAAAAATCGGTTTTGTTGGGGTCTTTGAATCTGTTTTTTGATATTTTTTTTAGAAAATGGTGCCGAAATTCATAACCGTCGAATATTCCGTGAATATAGCATCCGCATATGTTATTTTTACACAATCCGTCAAACTCTGTTGTTTTTTGTCTATTTGTTTCTGTTATCTTGATGGCGTATGTGCCGGTGGTTTTTGTTTTTCCCATGTGAATTTCATATCCTGATATATTAATGCTTCCATCCAACCAAATACCTTTGATATTGGAGAGTGTTTTTTCTTTTTCTATGGTTGTTTTGATATCAAGAAAACCAAGTGCCTCGATTGTTTTTTTATCGGATTCTACTATGTGCGGATCCAATATTTTTTTTCCAAGCATCTGGTATCCGCCGCATATGCCGAAAATAAACCCTTTATACTGTCTTAAGGCTGAATCAAAACTGTTTTCTTTTAACCAGTCCAAATCATATACCACATTCTTTGAACCGGGTATAATAACAGCATCATAGAGCTTTAGGTTGTTCGGTTTTGTTATGTAGTGCACAAGAGTTGAATCCTCAACCCCAAACGGTTCAAAATCTGTAAAATTTGATATATGAGGAAGACGCACTATGGCTATATTTATCTTGTTTTTATCTATTATTGTTTTGTCGCACAAACTATCAACAGATAGGCTGTCTTCTTTGTCTATCCTAATGTTTTTCATATAGGGCAGAATGCCCAAAACAGGAATATGCGTTTTTTCTTCTATATATTTTTTCCCATCTTCAAAAAGAGATGCATCACCTCTAAATTTGTTTATAATAATGCCTTTTATAAGTCTTCTATCTACGTCATTGAGACATTCCAATGTTCCGATAATCTGAGCAAATACACCGCCTTTGTCAATATCGGCAACAAGCAAAACATTTGCAGAAGCTGCATGGGCTGTTTTGAAATTTGCAAAGTCTTTTCCGAATAGATTAACCTCAGCACAGGAACCGGCACCCTCTATGACTATCAGTTTGTGATTTTTTTGTAGAATATTCAAACTCTCCACAGCCTTTTTAAACAGCAAATCGGTATTTTTGAAATATTCTTTTGCTGTTGTTTGACCAAAGACTTCTCCCTTTAAGACTATCTGAGAGCCTGTGCTGCTTGAGGGTTTTAATAAAACGGGGTTCATATCTGCGGTTGGTTCAATCTTTGCAGCAAAAGCTTGAACTGCCTGTGCAACACCAATTTCTTTTGCATCGAGTGTTACAAATGCATTATTTGACATGTTTTGTGCCTTAAACGGTGCAACATCTATGCCCATGTTGGTCAAAATTCTGCATAGAGCCGTTGTTATAAGGCTTTTTCCTACATCGGATGCAGTTCCGAATACGGCTATCGTTTTTGTCATGTAAAAATATCCTGATAGGGAATATATTTAAAAAACAGAGAAAACAGCAAAAGTGACGTTTCTGTTATTTCACAGGCAGCCCCAAGCAGATCACCTGTAATACCGCCTATTTTTTTAACAAAGTAAAGCTTAAGCAAAAAAGATATTAAAAGTGCAAAAAAGACCATAGTTATTCCGCAAAAACCGCAGACGATAAACGATAGAAAAAGCGCAGCAGTTAGCGAGATAATCAGGTGTTTTTTGCTCGTGTTTTCTACAAAGGGTTTGGCTGTGCCTGGAGTGTTTCTTGCGTATTGAAGCCTTGATGATAAATCACTCATAACAAACCTTGAGGCTGTATAAGCAGGGATTATCGCAATGAAAAATTTGTTTTTTATAAGATAAAACAGAGATGCCCATTTTAGGGCTACAATAAATATCAAAGCAAGTGCTCCGAATGTTCCTATATTTGAATCTTTCATTATTGAGAGTATCTGTTCTTTTTTATAGCCCCCGCCGAATCCGTCTGCAAAATCTGCCAAACCGTCAAGATGTATGCCTCTTGTGAGCAGGGCACTCAAAATAACGCCGAACAGTGCAGTAAGCATATCATAATTAGAAATTATACAGCCAATCTTTATAGTAAAAAACAGTATAATGCCCAGTATAAAACCGACAAAGCTAAACCAAACTACAGCTTCTGAAAAATCTTCTGCGTCTCTGCCGTATACCGGTATTATGCTAAGTGTTCTGATTGCGGTTATTAAACCTTTTATCATTTTGCATTGGACACTTTTGCAGATTCAAATGTTGCCATCTCATTGTAAATTTTTACAGCTGATTCGATGATAGTGAAAGCCAAAGCCGCACCTGTTCCTTCGCCGAGTCTCAAATCCAAATCCAATACAGGTCTTGCACCTATCCACTCCAAGAATTTTATATGACCCTTTTCTTTTGATTTATGGCTGAAGAACATATAATCCTTGACCTTCGGGCAGATTTTGTATGCACATAATGCTCCTGCCGATGATATAAATCCGTCAACAACAACCGGTGTGTTTCTGCTTGCGCAACCCAAGATAAGCCCGCAGATTCCTGCTATCTCAAGGCCACCGATTGACGCAATTGTGCTTATCGGATCATACATATTGTCTTTATTAACTTCTATTGCCTTTTTGATTACAGCAATTTTATGCTTTAGCCTTTCGTTGTCTATACCTGTGCCGATGCCGGTTACATCTTCAACATCGTATTCCATAAATTTTGCAAACAGTGCCGATGAAGGTGTTGTGTTTCCTATGCCCATCTCACCCGTTCCAATCAGTGTTGCACCGCTATCTATCGCCTCATGTGCAAGTGATATACCCATATCTATTGCCTGATGTGCCTCTTTTTGACTCATTGCAGGACCTTTTGTCATATTGTCTGTACCGTATTTAATTTTTGCATCTATTAAGCCTTTTGTGCTTTCGTCAAAATCATAATCTACCCCAATGTCTACAACTTTGACTTCGGCATTTGTATGTTTTGCAAGAACATTCACCGCAGCACCGCCTGCGAGCATATTTATAACCATTTGCGGTGTAACCTCTTTTGGAAAAGCAGAAACCCCCTCTTCTGTAACGCCGTGGTCTGCTGCAAATGTAAATATGATTTTTTTACCCATTTTCGGTTTTGTTGTACCTGTTATTAAGCAGTACTGTTTTGCTATTTCTTCAAGATAGCCGAGGCTCCCCTTTGGTTTTGTCAAACTGTCCAAGTGGTTTTGAATTTCACCCTCAATTGCCCTGTTTATCGGTTTAATGTATGTCTGCGTTGATTCAAGTAGGCTCATTTGTAATACCTCCTTTTTTAATATAGAGCGGAATTCCGCTTATCATGAATATCACGCTATTTGCTGTTTTTGCTATTTTTTGATTGGTTGTGCCAAGCAAATCTGCATATTTTCTCGACAATTTATTGTTTGGCATTATTCCCATGCCTACTTCGTTTGATACAATAATAATATCGCACGGATGGTTTTGTAAAGTCTCTAGAAATAGTTCTATTTCTTTGATTTTTTCGTAATACAAAAGGTTGCTTATCCATACGGTTATGCAGTCTATTATGCATATACTGCCTATGGATGATTTTAAGGCTTTTGATAAGTGGATATGTTCTTCAATCGTTTCAAAGTTTCTACCTCTTTCTTGCTTGTGCATGTCTATTCTTTTTTTCATTTCATCATCGAATGCTTCAGCTGTTGCTATAAATATGCGAGGCTTTTTGTACTGCATAGCCAGCTTGACGGCGTATGAGCTTTTGCCGCTTTTTATTCCACCTGTTATAAATGTAACATTTTTCATTGCATTTTTAAAGATAACATATTTGTTTACTTTTTGCAAAAAGTAAACTGTAACTTATGATAAATGCTGTATAAACAATAAATTCTGTTTGCATGAAATTTAAAAAGCTTGACAATTACAAGTTATGCAGTAACATACTAACCAATGAATCTTTGAGAAAGGAGGATTTATTAAAACGGAAAAGTAGAGGAAAAAATAAAAATAGAGGTGGTTTTAATGAATAAACTTTTCACAAGAGTAGGTTCAGTTGCAGGTATTGTATGTACTGTTTTGAGTTGTTCTTATACGGCTTCAGCTCTAACTGTTCAGGATCCTGATAATGAAACAGCTGTTATAAGCGTTTACACTGATGTATATGTTGCACCTACAAATGATGCATCCTACTCAGATACAACAAATTACAGTATTGTCAGAGATGATAGAAACGGGAACAAGACAGGCTTGACTTACGTCAAGGATTTTGCTTCAACAAATGGGGAAACACATGTTGTGTCTACATTTTATGCCTATGGAGTTGCAACGACTACGCAGCCCAACATAAAAACATCGAATAAGATTACATTTAACACACTGTATAAAGGTTTAGCCGGTGGAGCATTTACAGGATTGGAAAAAATCGGATATCAAAGGTGTCAACCAGCTCAGGATATTAATTATTCCACATTTTGTGGTCCAAGCAGTGTTTCACTGCCTAAAGCTCAAGGTGATGTTGCAATGGGTTCAAGCTTTAATGTGAAATATGCAAATATTACAACAATGGCAGATGCGACAGCTATCGGAGATAGTACAGCTTTAGCACCAAGCGTTCATTACTCTATTAATGCAAGAGGTTTGGGATTAACCGGGCAGAATGATAATGCATTGGGAAGTGTCGCAGCAGGTATGAAAGCTAATGTGATAGAGTATAACGGAAATAATGCAACATCAACAGTAAATTTTGAGCAGCATACAAAGGCAAGTGGATATGTGAAATTCTCTAAGTCTATGAATTATAATTCTGTTATACCTAAGGTTGCTACAGTCCATTCCAATATAGACAAAGTTCCTTAAAGAGTGTATTTAGGAAGCAAATGTTTTTTGCTTCCTTTTCTTGAGTTATTTTTCACATTTGTAATTATACTTAAATTACAATCAATATAGACATCTTCTTGATTTTTATTATATTTTTAAGTATTATGCTCATCTGATTCCTTGCTTTTCCCAAAAACTATCGGGGGAGAAGCCAAAAGTCCGAAAGGGAGGTTTTATGAAGTATTACGAGTTGTTGTATATCGTTCAGCCAACTCTTGCAGAGGAAGAGCTTAAGGGTATTATGAGCGATATTGCCGACAGAATCACAAAAGCCGGTGGAGAGATTTTGAAAAATGAGGTTTGGCAGAAAAGGAGCCTGGCATACCCCATAAAAAAATTCAAACAGGGATACTATGTTTTGGTTCACTACAAATCAGAAACAAATGTTCCTAAAGAGATTGAAGAAAGAATTAGAATAAAAGAGGATATTCTCAGATTCATGACTTCAAATATGTTAAAAAAAGACATTACAGCATACGAAAAACAGCAAACAAGCAAAGAAACAAAAGACGATGGCAACGCTGAATAAAGTTTTTTTGATGGGTAATCTCACAAGAGATCCTGAGCTTCGCTATACTCCAAGCGGTTTTGCCATTGCATCGTTTGGCTTAGCTGTTAATACATCAATGGGGAAGGATGAAGCAGGCAATCCAAAAACAGAAACTCTGTTTGTAGATTTGGTTGCTTTTGGAAAAACAGCCGAGACAATTGCTGAATATTTAAAAAAAGGTGCTCCCATTTTTGTTGAGGGGCGGCTAAGGTATAGAAGCTGGGAGGATTCAAACGGAAACAGAAGATCAAAGCATGAAGTTTTGGTTAATAATTTTCAATTTTTATCATCCAAAGAGAGAACATCGGGTTCTGTAAATAACGATGTTGATGTTCCTGCAGAGGATGAAGATATTCCTTTTTAAAATTTGGAGGTAATGTATTATGAATAATAATAGAAAAAGAAGATATTTTAGGTATCCGAAAAAGAAATTCTGCTATTTTTGTTCGAACAAAATGGATGAGATAGACTACAAGGATGTAAATCTGCTTTCAAGATATGTAACAGAGAGGTACAAAATTTTAGGCAGAAAGACAACGGCAACTTGTGCAAAACATCAGAGGGTGTTAACAACAGCTATTAAAAAAGCAAGAGTTATGGCTCTTCTTCCGTTTACTGTCGGTAGAAAACTAAAGGGATAAAAGGGGGCTTATAAGATGAAAATAGTACTTCTTGAAGATGTAGATAAATTGGGATATGCAGGTGACACAAAGAATGTTAAAGACGGTTATGCAAGAAATTACCTTATTCCTAAGGGTGTTGCTCTTGCTGCAACAAAAAGCAATTTAAAGGTTGTTGAACAGAAAAGAAAGAGCATTCTAAGGAAGGTTGAAAAAAGAATAGAAGAGGCAAATAAAACAAAAGCAGCACTGGATGGGGTTGTTGTTGAGATTGCTGCAAAAGCCGGAAAAGAGGGCAAACTGTTTGGTTCTGTTACTGCAAACGATATTTTTGAGCAGATAGAAGACAAAACCGAGGGATTCGATAAAAAAGATATTAAGATCCCCGAAGGCGGAATAAAGGCAGTCGGTGAATATGAAATAGAAATTGCAATCTACAGAGACATAAAGGCTGCTATAAAGGTTGTGGTAAAACCAGAAGAGAATGAGCAATAATAAGCTTCTAAGAGCTTATCCTCAAGCAATAGAAGCAGAGAGAGCGCTTTTGTGCTCTCTTTTTTTGGACAATTCAAAAGTTGGCGATATACTTGAAATAATTGATACGAAAGATTTTTATGATGCAAGAAATGCCGATATATTTCAAGTCATAAAGGAGCTATATGAAGATAACGCACCATTTGATTTTGTAACTGTGACAAATGTTTTAAAAGAGAAAGGTATTATAGATAAAGTAGGTCTTTCTTATATTACGAGCATAATTGATTATCTTCCCGCTCCTGCAAATGCCGTATATTATGCAGCCATTATACATAAAAAATCAATTTTGAGAGCACTGATAGATATATCCTCCGAAATTGCCAATGCCTGCTACGAAGAACCCGAAGAGGTTGAGGATGTGTTGAACCTTGCGGAAAAGAAGATTTTTGATATATCAAGCAAAAAAAGCACAAGTTACTTGGCTGTTGATGAAATGACGGATGAGACTATTGAATACATAGAGGCTCTAAGAAAAAGGCAGACGGTTTTGACAGGTGTACCGTCGGGTTTCAACGATCTGGATAGAATGACAAACGGTTTTCAAAACGGAGATTTGATAATTATAGCGGGAAGGCCAAGTATGGGCAAAACCGCATTTGTTTTAAATGCAGCATTAAATGCGGCAGTTGACCACTCAAAAAAAATTGGCATATTCAACCTTGAAATGACAGCAAGGCAGCTTGTTTTGAGAATGCTGTCAGCATTGTCTGGAATTGGTGTATCCAGCTTGAGAACGGGTTTTGTAAACAATGAACAGATGGATAGAATTGTAACATCTATGGATAAACTAAAAAAAGTCAGGATTTATATTGACGATACATCCTTTTTGAGCGTTGCAGATATAAGAACAAAAGCAAGAAAGATGAAAATAGAAAAAGATATAGACATGTTAATTATAGATTATCTTCAACTTATTCAGGGAACGGGCTCTTCTTCCCAGAACAGAACACAAGAAATTTCAGAGATTTCAAGGTCTTTGAAGATTCTGGCAAAAGAGCTTGATATACCTATTATTGCCTTATCTCAGCTTAACAGGGCTGTAGAATCAAGGGATGATAAAAGACCTATGATGGCAGATTTAAGAGAGTCGGGTGCCATTGAGCAGGATGCAGATGTAATTATGTTTATATATAGAGATGAGGTTTACAACAGAAACAAAGAAGAAAACAGGGGTAAAGCCGAAATAATTATAGGCAAACAGAGAAACGGACCTATCGGTTCTGTTGAGCTTCAATTTACCAAAGAGATTGCGGCATTCAGAAATCTTTTTAAAGATGGAAATATAGTCGAAAAACAAAAGACAGATTAAAAATCATGAAATACATAAAAATCAGAAATGCCAAAGTTCATAATCTTAAAAATATAGATGTGGATATTCCTAAATCCACAATAACTGTTATAACAGGGCCATCTGGGAGCGGTAAATCCACACTTGCTTTTGATGTGCTGTATGCCGAAGGTCAAAGGCGGTATCTTGAGTCTCTAAGTGCTTATGCAAGACAGTTTTTGGAAAAGGTGGATAAACCTGATGTTGAAAGTATAGAGGGATTGTCTCCCGCTATAAGCATAGACCAAAAGAGTGTTTCAAACAATCCGCGCTCAACAGTTGGTACAATAACGGAAATATATGACTATATGAGGCTTCTGTTTGCTCATGTGGGCGAGGTTTTCTGCTACTCTTGCGGAAGAAAAATAGAAAAACAGAATGCTCAGACCATTGTGGATACCATATACAATATGGAGTCTAAAAAAATATATATTCTTGCGCCGATAGCCGTACATAAAAAAGGCACATTTAAAAATGAGTTTGAACAATTTAGGCAGGATGGGTTTGTTCGTGTACTTGTTGATGAAAAAGAGATGCTGTTCGATGAGGAAATAGAACTTGATAAGAATAAAAAGCATGATGTCTATCTTGTTGTGGATAGGTTGAAAATAAAGGATGGTTTAAAAGACAGGATTGCGGATTCTGTAGAGATAGCTCTTAGGATTGGCAAAGGTGTTGTGTATGTGAAAGATTTAGAAGAAGATAGAATGGAGGTTTTTTCAGAACATTTTGCATGTCCGTATTGTTCTATAAATTATAAGCCCATAACTCCTCAAAACTTCTCTTTCAATTCACCCATAGGTGCATGTCCTGAATGTTTTGGGCTTGGAGTAAAACATCAGCTTGATTTGGATAAGCTGCTTCCTGATAAAGCTCTTTCTGTAAGAGAGGGTGTAGTTAGGATTTGGAAAAAATTGAGTTATAACTATTATGAACAGCTGCTTATTAACGCCTGTCTGCATTTTGGTATTGACTTGTATACACCCTTTAATCAATTAAGCGAACAAGAAAGAGATATAATACTGTTTGGAAAACCGAAAGAGCTGATAGAGTTTAAACAGGGTACGAAAAAGATTAAAAGAAAGTGGGATGGTGTTATCTCTCTCATATCCCAACAATTTGCAGAAACTGACAGTATAAAAATAAAAAAGGATATTATGCAGCTCATGAAAGAGATGGAATGCCCCGTATGCCACGGTGACAGATTGAATAAAGAAAGCTTGTCTGTAAGAATCAACAATAAAAACATTATGGATGTTACAAGGATGAACATCTCAGATACATTTAATTACTTTGTTGAAATCGAAGAAGGTTTGGATGACTACAAAAAACAGATTGCAAAAAGGGTGTTAAAAGAAATAAAAACAAGATTAAAATTTTTGATAGATGTTGGTTTGGATTATCTATCTCTTAATAGAAATGCATCCACTTTATCCGGCGGTGAAAGCCAAAGAATTAGGCTTGCTACACAGGCAGGAAGCAGTTTAAGCGGTATAGTGTATGTGCTTGATGAACCTTCGATAGGTTTACATCCGAAAGATACAGACAGGCTTATCGAAACTCTGAAAAGATTGAGGGATAATGATAATACGGTTGTTGTTGTTGAACATGATGAGGGTATAATAGAATCAGCCGATTTTGTTATAGATATGGGACCAAAAGCCGGGCGACTCGGGGGTGAGGTTGTTGCTGTCGGTTCACCGGATGAGATTAAAAAAAATAAAAATTCTCTGACAGGTCAGTATCTATCAGGTAAAAAATTTATAAAAATGCCAAATGAGTTTGCAAAACCTGTTAGTTTTATAAAGATAAAAAATGCGAAAGTGCATAATCTTAATAATTTGAGTGTTGATATTCCATTGAAAAGTTTTGTGTGTATAACAGGTGTTTCGGGAAGCGGTAAGAGTTCTTTGGTGTTTGATTGTATGTATGAATATATTAAAAATGCACAGATGGGTCAAATGCGTAACGATTTGTGTGACTCCATAAAGGGTATGGATAAAATAGATAAGATAATAAGTATCAATCAGTCACCTATAGGCAGAACACCAAGAAGCAACCCTGCAACCTATACAACCGTTTTCAACGATATCAGAGAGCTGTTTGCTCAAACAGAGGATGCCAAGATGCAGGGTTTTACGGCATCAAGGTTCAGTTTTAATGTTAGAGGAGGAAGGTGTGAGCGGTGTAAAGGTGAGGGGTATATCAAAGTTGAGATGCAGTTTCTTCCTGATGTGTATGTTAAGTGCGATTTGTGTGACGGTAAAAGATATAACGAAAGTACTCTCAATATAAAATACAAGGGAAGAAGTATCTATAATATACTTAATATGACAGTAAATCAGGCTTATGATTTTTTTGAGAGTATACCCAAGATTAAAAAAAAGCTCGGCATAATAAAGGATGTTGGGCTTGGCTATATTCAGCTTGGGCAGAATGCAACGACATTATCCGGAGGTGAAGCACAGAGAATAAAGATAGCAAAATACCTTATATCACCGCCTGTTGGACATACACTTTATCTGCTTGATGAACCTTCGATTGGTCTGCATATGGATGATGTGAAAAAGCTTGTGGATGTTTTAAGAAAGCTTGTTGAAAACGGCAGCAGTGTAATAGTTATAGAGCATAACCTTGACATTATAAAATCTTCCGATTACATCATTGATATTGGACCCGAAAGTGGAGACAAAGGAGGATTGGTGGTTGCGTTTGGTTCCCCGCTTGAGGTTGTAGAAAGATTCAATTCATATACAGCTATTTATCTAAAAAGAAAAATTGTAGATTAGTTGCCTTTTCCTTTTTCTTTGCACTTTTCGCACACACCGTAGCAGAATACTTCGCAGTAATCCACATCAAAATGTTCCATATTTTGTGTCTGCTTTGTTATCTCTGTTGTTTCCAAAAAAATATCTGTTATTTCTCCACAGACTTTGCAGACAAGATGGTGATGTTTTTTTTGTGCTGCTATTTCATATTTGTTTTTAAGATTGTCAATATTGAGCTCTTTTATGATTCCGTATTCTTTTAGGGTGTGAAGATTTTTGTATACTGTTGCCAAGGACATAGATGGAAATGTTCTTGATAAATTTTTGTAAATGCTATCCAAATCTATGTGTCCCCATTTTGAGATTTCTTTGAGTATAGCCAATCTTTGAGGTGTAGCCTTAAGCGGTGTGCTTTCCAAAAGAGATTTTATTTTTTCCATAAATAAATACCCCCAAAATTTAAATAATTATTGTGATTATACGAATGGGTTTTATAATGTCAAGAAATATTTTTTATCCTTGACAAAATTATATTTTTTGATATTATAAAGGCGCATTACATTAGTTATGCATCATTTTATCCTACCTATTTGCCGTATTTTCGGGCTACCGCTCCATCTGTAGCTTGTTAATGCGGCTTCTTAATCCCCTCGACAAATTTATAATTTAGTTGCAATTGAAACTAAATTTTGATATTAACTAAATCAAGATAAAGAATTTTTATGGAGGATTTCTTGAATAGGGAGCCACTTGGTAAATGGATTTCCATAATTTACAGATATTCAATGATTCATGCCAATAAACTTCTTAAACCTTTCAAAATGACAGGCAGCCAGTTAATGTTTTTTATTACAATTGTAGATATGCCGGGCATAACCCAAGAAGAACTATCTGAGCATCTAAAAATTAATAAAAGTACAACAACAAAGGTTGTTCAAGCACTGGAAAAAAACGAATATATATCAAAAAAAATATCCGAAAAAGACAAAAGAGCATATAACCTATACCCCACAAAAAAAGCTGTTGAATTAAGAAAGAAAATTAGAAAACTCGCTTTTGAATGGGATGATATATTGTGTTACGGATTAGATGATAAACAAAAAGAAAAAGTTTATAGTTTTATTGAACAAATGGCTTGTAATGCTGATGAGTATATAAATAAAAGGAGTTGTAACAATGGAAGAAAAAAAGATAAAAAAATCTTATAACAAAAAGATTATACTTTATGTAGTTCTTTTTTTATTTGTTGTTGGTGCTTTTTTGTTTGTTCAATACAAGAAAACCCATATTTCAACAGATGATGCATATATAACGAATAATATCTATTGGATACATCCAAAGATTGCCGGTTCTGTTAAAAATGTATTTATAGACAACAATCAGTATGTTAAAAAAGGTGATGTCCTTGCCGTTATAGATAAAAAACCCTATGAGATAACACTTGAGGGTGCAAAAGCAAAGGTTGAGCTGTATAGGGCAAAACTTGAAGAGGCCAAAGTTGCAGTTTCTGCAATGAAATCTGAAATTGAGCTGTATAAGGCAAGGCTTGAAAAAGCCCAATGGGATTTCAACAGAGCAAAAAAACTTTATGCAGCCAAGGTGCTCTCAAAGGATAAATACGAAGGTTTTCTTACCAATTACAGAGTATTAAAATATTCACTTGCAGCAAAAAATGACCAGCTTAAGCAGGCTGAAGCCTCTTTTGAAAGCGCCAAAAAAGGTTTAAATGCGGCACTGGCTGTTCTTGATAAGGCAAAACTTGATTTATCGTATACGGATATAAAAGCTCCAATGAGTGGTTTTGTGGCAAAAAAGGGTGTTGAGGTAGGAAAGTTTGCTGCACCTCAGATGCCTATATGTGCTGTTGTTCCTAATGAGGGTGCATGGATTGTTGCAAACTACAAGGAATCACAGATTAAAAGAATTAAAAAGGGAGATGAAGTAAAAATAGAAATAGATGCATATCCGAAAAAAGAATATAAAGGTGTTGTAGACAGCATGCAGTACGGAACAGGAGAGGTTTTTTCTCTGTTTCCTCCGCAGAATGCATCAGGTAACTGGGTAAAGGTTACGCAGAGAGTGCCTGTAAAAATTCTGTTTAAAGAAAAGCCTGATGTTGATTTAAGAGCAGGCATGTCTACAAAAGTGGTGGTTCTTGCCAAATAGATAAGATGTCCGAAAAACAACATGTAAACAAATGGATTATATCTCTAACTGTCATACTGCCTACATTGATGGAGATTGTTGATACTACAATAGTAAATGTCTCTCTACCCCATATCCAGGGAGATTTGAGTATCAGTCTCGATGAAGCCACATGGATTTTGACATCATATATGGTTTCAAATGCAATTATAATTCCTATAACGGGATGGCTTGCCGTAACTTTTGGGAGGAAAAAATATCTTGCTGTATCTATTGCTCTTTTTACGTTGGCATCATTTGCTTGCGGATACGCCCCATCTTTCTTGATTTTGGTTGTTTTAAGGTTTCTTCAGGGTATTGCAGGTGGCGGTCTGCAGCCTGTATCACAGGCAATTCTAATTGAGTCATTTCCGAAAGAACAAAGAGGGATGGCTATGGCTATCTTTGGTATGGGTGTTGTTGTAGGTCCGATTTTGGGACCTGTCTTGGGCGGATGGATAACAGACAGTTGGGGCTGGAGATGGATATTTTTCATAAATGTACCGGTCGGCATACTTTCATTTGTTTTGGTTAATATGTTTATTAGAGATCCTGATTATATAAAGAATGCAAAGAAAACAAGAATAGACTACAAAGGGTTGGCATACCTTGCAGTGGCTGTCGGTGCCCTGCAGATATTGTTGGATAATGCCCAGAGAAAAGACTGGTTTGAATCAAGCTTTATAACAACGCTTGCAATAGTGGCGTTTGTAGGCTTTGCGGTATTTATCTGGCATGAGTTAAGGCAAAAACATCCTGTTGTAAATTTGAGAACATTTAAAGACAGGTCTTTTTCTACTGGCAACTTTATAATGTTTTTGGGATTTTTCGGATTTTTCGGAACAATTGTTCTTCTGCCCATTTATCTTCAGACGCTAATGGGCTATACAGCATTCCTTGCCGGTATGGTTTTGGGCCCCGGTGCTTTAACAACCCTTATTGGTATGCCGCTTGCCGGTAAGATGCTTGAGCGGGGTATTGATGCAAGAAAACTGGTTTTTGCAAGTCTCGTTGTCAATGCCTTTGCCGTTAATATGATGGCACATTTTAATCTTAGTGCTGATTTTTGGAGTGTTATTACACCGAGAGCACTTCAAGGTATTGCCATATCGCTGTTTTTTGTTCCTTTGGCTGCCGCAACATTTTCAAATGTTAGCAATGAGGATATGGGCAATGCATCCGGCATTTTTAATTTTGTGAGAAATATAGGCGGAAGCTTTGGAACGGCTATTGTTGCAACGGTTTTGACAAGAAGAGAACAGTTTCATCAAAGCAGACTGGTTGAGAATCTTGTTCCCTCAAGCGATGTTTTTAATCAAGCTCAAAATATACTCTCAACAACATTTCATTCCACAGCCCAGCAGTTTGCGATTATGTACCGTGAACTTCTAAGACAATCAGCCATGCTTGCCTTTAACGATGCATTCTATTTTTGTGCTGCTTTGTTTGTTTTGCTTATGCCAACCGTCTTTTTGATAAAAAAGCCGGCAAAGAACAAGATGCCATAGATTTTTATAGATTATTAACGCTTTTTTATATATTGTTTTATTATATTTTCTAAGGTATGTCGGAGGAAATTTATGTTTGGAGCCGATGTTTACAAAAACAGGAGAAGGATACTAAAGAAATCATTAAAAAGCGGTATTTTGCTTTTTTTGGGAAACAGCAGTGTCGGTATAAACTATCCGGACAATATTTACAGGTTCAGGCAGGACAGCACATTTCTATACTATTTTGGTATAGATAGAGAAAATCTTGCTGCAGTTATAAATATAGACAATGATGAAGAAATTGTTTTCGGCAATGATTTGTCGCTTGATGATATTATCTGGAGAGGTTCTGTTGAGTCTTTAAGAGAATGTGCAGAAAAAGCCGGTATTGCCAAAGTTGAGTCTTTTGAAAATCTGTCTAAATATATTGGTGATGCTGTTTTACATAAAAGAAGGGTTCACTATCTTCCGCAGTACAGAAACAGTAATATGTTTTTGATTGAAGAGCTTCTGGGTATTAAACAAAAATTTGTAAACAGCTATGCATCTGAGGATTTTATAAGGGCTGTTGTAAAAGGCAGGCTTAAAAAAACTGCATGCGAAATAGATGAAATAAAAAAGTCTATAAGAATTAGTGAGGAAATGTATAAAATAGCCTTTGATATGACAAAAGAAGGTGTGAGAGAGAGTGAAATATTGGGGGCTGTTGAGGGTTATGCAATATCTATGGGTGTCTGGCTGTCGTTTCCCACCATATTGACAATAAGGGGTGATATTTTCCACAACAACGCACATGACAATGTACTGCAAAAAGACAATCTGCTTGTTATGGATTCCGGTGTTGAAACGGCTATGCACTATGCAAGTGACATAACAAGGACAATTCCTGCAAGCAGAAAATTTGGAGATATTCAAAAAGATATATATAAGCTTGTGCTGAATGCTCAGCTTGGTGCAATTGAGATGGTAAGAGAAAATGTCCGTTTTTTGGATGTTCATTTAGAGGCTTCCAAGATTGTAGCATCCGGTTTGAGGGATTTGGGATTTTTAAAGGGCAGTGTTGATGATATTGTTCAAAATGGGGCTTATGCTCTATTTTTTCCGCATGGTCTTGGGCATCCTATGGGACTTGATGTTCATGATATGGAAAATCTTGGAGAAGACTATGTGGGCTATGATGAAACCGTAAAAAGAAGTAAAATATTTGGTTTGTCCAGCTTGAGATTTGCAAAGAAATTGGAAGAGAACTATGTAACAACGGTTGAACCGGGTGTCTATTTTATACCGAAATTGATTAAAAAGTGGGAGTTAGAAGGCAGATTTAAGGATTTTGTAGACTACGATACAGCAAAGTCGATGTTCGGATTTGGCGGTATTAGAATTGAGGATGATGTTTTGGTAAAAAAGAACGGATGTGAGGTTTTGAGCAAAAACATTATTAAAAAAATAGAGGATATAGAGGGATAGTTGCAGAAAAACAAGCTGCTTGAGATATACGATAAACTGTTTGAGAGATATTCTTACCAGCACTGGTGGCCTGCTGTGACCAAAGATGAGATTGTAATAGGCGCAATTTTAACCCAGAATACAGCCTGGAGCAATGTTGAAAAAGCTGTAGAAAATTTAAAAAACAGCGGTATATGCTCACTTGAAGCTGTTTTTTATACAGATATAGACAGCATAAAGGAAAACATAAAGCCTGCAGGGTTCTTTAATCAAAAATCCGTGTATCTGAAAAATATATCAGAATTTTTTGTTAAAAACGGTTCGTTTAATAAATTATCAAGACTGGACACAAATAGGTTGAGGAGTGAGCTTCTAAAGATTAAGGGTATTGGTAAAGAGACGGCAGATTCCATTTTGCTTTATGCTTTTGGCCGGGCTGTTTTTGTTGTTGATGCCTACACAAAACGGCTAATTTTAAGGCACAATCTGCTTAAATCTAATGATTACGATACCATACAGGATTTTTTTGAGGATAATTTACCAAAAGATGTTGAACTTTTTAATGAGTATCATGCTCTTATTGTAAAAAATGCAAAAGAGTTCTGCAGAACAAAACCTAAATGCAGCGGATGTCCGCTTGAGGGGGTGTAGGGTTGTTGTTTGTAGGATTGACAGGTTCCATAGCAACAGGCAAAAGCACTGTTGGAAAATTCTTAAAAGAGATTGGTTGTTATATTATAGATGCAGACGATGTTGCCCATAGGGTCTATGAAAAAAATAAGCCGGCTTATAAAAAAATAGTCAAAGAGTTTAAAGAAGGGATACTTGATAAAAATGGAAATATAGACAGAAAAAAACTGGGAGGCATTGTTTTAAACGATAAGCATCTGCTTAAAAAACTTGAAGGAATTGTTCATCCTGAGGTTGAACACATAAGAAACAAAATGGTTAGAAAGATAACAAAAAAAGACGAGCATGCAGTTATTGTATATGATGTACCTCTTCTGTTTGAAAAGAATCTTGAGGGTATATTTGATTATACAATTGTTGTTTATTTGAGCAAGGATAAGGAAATTAAGCGTTTAATTGAGAGAAACGGATTTGATAAAGATGAAGCAATAAAGAGGATTGCACTTCAGATGCCGATAGAGGAAAAAGTAAGAAAGGCGGATTTTGTAATAGATAATTCAGGCAGTTTGGAGAATACAAAAAAACAGGTTCAAGAACTGTTTGTAAAACTAAAAAAGTTGGAAAATGAAAAACGTAAATAGACTGTTTATCATACCGGCATTTATCGGAATAATAGGCGGATTTTCAGCACTGTTTGTCAGGTATGTTATAGATTTTTCGCTTTTTTCATCTCAACTATTGGATTATTTCGGTAAAAAAAGCGAAATATATCTTGTGGTCATACCAATTATGTTTGTCGTCTCATCAATTATAATACGCAGATTTTTAAGTGATGCCACAAATCCGACAATTGATTCTGTTGCAAAGTCCATCGTCTTAAAAAAAGGCAGACTTGATTATAAGAAGGGCATCTTGAGCGTTATTTTGACGGCAACAAATATTGGTTTTGGTGTTCCGGTAGGAAGAGAGGGCCCCATTGCAAAATTCGGTGGTTCTTTAACGAGTTTGTTTTTGAATGCATTAAAAATCAAGGGTTCCGATATCCCACTGTTTGTTACATGCGGTGTTTCGAGTTCATTGGCGGCCACATTTAATGCTCCTATAGCTGCGGTTGTTTTTGGTTTTGAGATTATCTTAGGGAGGCTGAATTTCAATGTTATTATACCACTTTCTGTTGCCTCGAGTGTTGCAACTATTATTTCACGCTATTTTCTCGGTAACTATCCTACATTTTATGTTCATAAACTATCGTATAGCTATCTGTTTTTGCTGTTTATACCTCTTTTTGCTTTGGCTTTTTCATCTATTGTTGTTTTTTTCAATACAACATACAGAATGGTAAAACATATATATAGGAAATGTGCCTGTACTTTTTACATTAGGGCTTTGATTGGAGGTGTGCTGGTTGGTGTTTTGATGTATTTGTTTCCCGATGCTGCATCTTTGGGGTATGCTCAGGTCAGCAAGCTTTTTATACATCATTACGGGTTTGAACATGCTTTTGCTATATCTGTGGTAAAGATATTGTCACTTGCCGTTACTTTTGCAAGCGGTATGTTCGGCGGTATTTTTGCACCCTCTATTTTTGTAGGTGCATTTCTGGGTTTTGCAATGGGTGGCTTTATGTCCAATTTTATGGTAGTTGACCCTCTTTCTTTGGCTTTAATTGGAACGGCATCCGTTACAGCCGGTATCTCAAATGCTCCGTTTAGGTCATCTTTGATAGTAATAGAATTAACACAAAATTATCAGATGGCTATACCAATACTGCTTTCGTCTGTTGCAACGATATATTTTGTGCATATTTTTGAAGAAAAAGCCCATTTCGCACGGGCTGTTATGCAGAAAGGTTTTGATATTGCCGATGAGTCTTATAGAAACAAGCTTAAACGGCTGAGTATAGTTAATTTTATAGAGACAGATATTCCTGTTTTGGATAAGAATTCAAAGATAGGGGATATTATGTTTGAGCTTATGAACAGCTTGTCAAGCTATTTTTGTGTTGTTGAAGGCGGGAAATTGATTGGTGTTTTGTCATTTAGGGATATAAGAGTGATGCACAATAAAAAAGATTATCTTAATACAACGGTTAATGATCTTATGACGCACAACCCCAATGCTCTGTTTCTAAATTCAAATGGCATTGATGTTTTTGAGTTTATGTCAAAAATAGAGGCAAACTATATACCTGTTGTAGACAATGAAAAAAACATGAAATATATGGGTATGCTGAATGTGGGAAGTTTTAGCAAATTTGTGTCATTTGTCTATCTAAGGAAAGACAAATGAAAATTGCTTATTGGAAAAAAATTGAATAGCCAAGCGTTGCAAAATAGTTGTTTATGCCTTTGTTGGGTTTTTTAATACCACCGTTTGAGATGTGTCTAAGTCTTAATCCCATATTTACTGCAGACCGTTTTGATATATGAATATACAATCCAAAACCTAGTGTGTCATTGAAGTTAAATCCTTCTGCTTGGCTTTGTGAACCAAACGATATGTGGTGCAAACCGCTTCCGCCCATTATGTATCCGTCAATGTTTTTTGTTATATTGAAGCGGTATTCTGCTCCAAACCCTATCCCCACCTCATACTGATCTGAAGGTCTCAACAATGGATTAAACTGAGGTTCAAGATAGAATGTTAATTTTCCTTTTGAGTCCGTGAATACTGAAGGTAGAAGTTTATGTGCATCAAAACCTATATGATAGATTAAAAGCAGCGGCCTGTATATTCTGTTTTCACCGTTTATACGACCGTCTCCATATCCTACAACAAAGCCCGATTCCTGTATAATATTTATATTTGCAGAACCCGCAAAACTATTGAACGATATCAAAATAAAAAAAAGACAAAAGAAGAAAATTTTTTTCACAACCCCTCCTTTGCAACAGGTCTCGTCTTATACGCTTTTGCCTTTAGCAATTATCTTTCCAATAATAAATGCATGCTGCCTTTTATGTATAAAGTGTGGTTTTTTATAAGTAAAATTTGAAATCATCAAATCAAATTGTTATTCTTTGTAGCAAATATCTAAAAGAGGTGTGCTAATGTTTTTTAGTGATGATGAGGTGTATAGACTTCTTGAAGAGGATGTACCGTATTCTGATTTTACGACAAATTTATTGGAAATTGGCAATAAAAAAGGTCTGATATCGTTTTCAACAAAACATGATACGGTTATATCCTCAACAGAAGAGGTTGAAAAGATTTTAAAAAAGCTGAATCTTGAGGTTGATTTTATACTGCCAACAGGCACATTTTTGTCATCTAATGAGACATTTTTAAAAGCCTACGGAAAGGTTAGTGCGTTACATGTTGCATGGAAGGTTTCTCAAAATATACTTGAATATGCCTCGGGTATTGCGACAAAGATGAAAAAACTGGTTGATACTGCAAAGAGCGTTAATCCTGATATTGAAATTGTTACAACAAGAAAACAATTCCCAGGCACAAAAAAATTATCTTTAAAAGCTGTCTTGGCAGGTGGAGGGTATCCTTACAGGCTTGGGCTTTCGGAGACTGTGCTTGTTTTTCCTCAACATATTTTATTTTACGGCGGGCTGGATAAATTTTTGGATGAGCTTTATAAAATAAAGAAAAAATCACCAGAAAAATTAATAACCGTTGAGGCAAAGACCTTAGAGGATGCAAAAAAGATGGCTCTAAGCGGTGTGGACATTATTCAGCTTGACAAATTCAGCACAGAGGATGTTGAGTTTTTTGTTTCTTTTGTAAGAAACAAATCGATTCCGACAAAAATTTCTGCAGCAGGTGGAATCAACGAAAACAATATTGCCGATTATGCAAAAACTGGTGTTGATTTTATAGTGTTGAGCTGTGTATATTTTTCAAAGCCTGCCGATATTGAGGTTAGAATGTTTTTGGATAGATAGATGGGTGTGTGCAAAACAATAGATGAACCCTCAAAAGGTGTTTTTAAGGATAAAAGAAGTGAATTTTTGGCTTTTGCTTACCATGTGGAAACAGAAGAAGAGGTCAAGGAAATCAGGCAGAAAATAAAGAAAAAATACCACGATGCAAAGCATCATGTCTATGCTGTGAAAATAGGATGTTGTGAGAATGAGCTTGTTAAAATGAGCGATGACGGTGAGCCTCACAACTCGTCTGCACCCCCTGTTTTGGGACAGATAAAGGCGTTCGGTTTGAGCAATATCCTTATTGTTGTTGTAAGGTATTTCGGAGGTAAAAAACTCGGCATACCCGGTCTTATAAATGCATACAAAACAGCTGCAAAATTTGCCATAGAAAATGCAAATATTATAGAGCAGAAGGATGAAGTTGTGTTATTTGTGCATGCTGCTTTTGATAAGCTGAATTTGATTATGAAATATTCAAAAAAACTGGATTTTAAGGTTGTGAATGTGGATTCAACGCAGGATGGCTATAAAATAAAAATTGCGGCTGATTCTTCCCAAAAAAATAAGATTGCGGAAGAGTTGGAAAAAATGGGATGTAAAATTCAGCAATGAGAAAAGGTTTTACAACAGGAACAGCGGCCGCTGCAGCAGCAAAAGCCGCTGTTTTATATAAAAAGTATTCAAAGCTGCCAGAATTTGTAACAATCAGACTTCCCTCTTCAAGGATTTTACAAATAAAACCCATTCTAAAGAACAATGTGGTCGGTGTTGTAAAGGATGCAGGTGATGACCCAGATGTTACTCACAAAATAGAGATATTTGCCAATGTCGATATAAAACAGGGTAAAAAAAGTGTGTTTGTAAAGGGTGGTGAGGGTGTAGGGGTTGTTACAAAGAAAGGTTTGCAGGTGGATGTGGGAAAAGCCGCAATCAACCCTCACCCTATGAAGATGATAGTTGAAAATGTTTTGGATGTTCTATCAAACGATGAGTCTGCAGAGGTTGAGATTGTTGTCCCTATGGGTAAAGCTATAGCAAAAAAGACATTTAACGAAAGATTGGGTATTGTTGGCGGTATATCTATTCTTGGAACAACAGGTATCGTTGAACCTATGAGCTTAAAAGCTTTGATTGCTACGATTGAATGTGAAATAGATGTTCTTATATCAAACGGTGTGGATTATTTTTATCTTGTTCCGGGAAAAATTGGAGAGAGACATATAAAGCGTTACACCAATATACCTTGTGTTCAGGTCAGCAATTATTTCGACAGTGCTTTCAAATATCTTTTAAAAAAGGGTATAAAAAGATTTGCAATAGCAGGACATCCGGGGAAGGTTGCAAAACTTGCACTTGGATACTACAACACACATTCAAAATCATCTCCCCAAGCAAATTATTTTATAAAAGAGTTGTTAAAGTTGGATAGAGATTTCAATACCGTAGAAGAGATTTGCAGATATACAAAAAAGGGTTCTTTTGATATTGTTGCTTTGTCTGTTAAAAACCGTATAGGCAAGGATTTTGGATTTGAGGTTGATGTGTTATTGATGGATATGGAGGGCAGTATTGTCGGAAAAGCATAAGAAATTTATATGGATAATATCAGCCGGTTTGGGAATAAGAGATTATCTGACTTTCAAGGCTTACAATACGGCCGAAAAGATGGATTTGCTTGTTGGAAGCAGAAGATTTTCAACTCTTTTTGAGCATAAAAACTATATTGTGTTGAATAATTTTTCAAAAGATTTGGATGATATTATTATGGAACATTCGGATAAAAAAATAGGCATTGTTGTATCTGGTGATGCCGGATTTTACTCTTTGGCCAAATTAATTTATAAAAAATATGCAGATAACATAGCAGAGGTGATACCCGGTATTTCTTCTTTTTCTATGGCTTTTGCAAAACTTAAAGACAGTTATGAAAATTACAGTTTTTATTCTTTGCATTCAAACAGCGCCGATTTGGATAGTGTGGATTTTAAACATAAGGAAAGAATTGTTGTTTTGTGCGGCAGTGTATATACCCCAAAAGCAATATTGGATGAAAAAAGATGGCTGCTTAACAAGTTTGATGTTTTTGTTGGATGTAATTTATCTTTGGAAAACGAGAAAATTAAGCAGGTAAAAAATCTTGGAGATGTAGATTTTTTGGGCAAATGTGGTTTGTCAGTTATGATATTAAAAGGAAAAAATGATGGGTAAAGTTTATTTTATAGGAGCAGGTCCAGGTGATGTTGAGCTTTTGACTATTAAAGGTTTGAATGCCTTGAAAAGAAGTGAGATTGTTATATATGCAGGCAGTCTTGTGAATAAAGATATACTTGAATTTGCAGATAGGATGATCAAAAGCTATGATTCGTCCGGTTTGAACCTTGATGAGATATTGGACATTATAAAAAAAGCACAAAACAAAGGATACAATGTAGCAAGACTGCATACGGGGGATTCTACTCTATACGGTGCGGTCTTGGAGCAGATTTTGGAGCTCGAAAAACTTGGTATAGAGTATGAGATAATCCCAGGAATTAGCGCCCTATTTGCAGCATCGGCATCACTTGGTGTCGAGCTTACCTCGCCAGGTGTTTCTCAGAGTGTTGTTATAACAAGGGTTGAAGGAAGAACCCCTATGCCCGAAAATGAGAGTCTGGATAAAATTATCTCGCATGGCGGAACATTCTGTTTTTATCTGTCCGTTTTAAAAATAAAAGATATAGTGGATATGTTTTTGAAAAAAGGATTCGACAAAAAAACACCTGTTGCAGTTTGCCATAGGGTGAGCTGGCCGGATGAAAAGATTGTAAAGGCTGCTTTATGTGATATAGAAAAAAAGATGGAAAATGAGAACATTACAAGACAGGCTTTGATTATTGTCGGCGATGTTGTAAATAGAGAGATAGGGCATTATTCAAAGCTTTATGATAAGGAATTTTCGCATGGATTCAGAAAATAGCATTGCGGTTTTGGCAGTAAGACAGAGGGGTGCAGATATTGCATCTTTGATTTCTGAGAAATTGGGTGCAAAGTTGTTTGTAAAACAGGGCATAAAAAAGAAAAACGCAGTAGTTTTCGATGATTTGAAAGAAACGTTTATTTATCTATTTGAAAATTATCGGTATATTGTATCTATTATGGCATGCGGCATAGCCGTTAGAATGATATCGGGCTTGCCGAAGAGCAAATACAAAGACCCTGCAGTTGTTGTGATTGATGAGGGTGCAAGGTATGCTGTAAGTTTGCTTTCGGGACATGAGGGTGGAGCTAACAGTTTGGCTTACGGTGTGTGTTCTATAATAGGCTGCAAGCCCGTTGTAACTACGGCAACAGAGGCAACAAAGAGATTTGTTGTCGGTATAGGTTCAAGAAGGGGTGTTCAAAAAAACAGTGTTGTTTATGCAGTAAGAGAGGCGGCACAGTTAGCTGGCATCACTGTTGATGATATAAGGGTTATTGCAAGCTGTTGGTATAAGGAGAATGAAAAAGGTTTAAGGGATGCTGCCGAAGAAATTGGTCTTGATATTCTGTTTTTGCCTAAATTTTTATACGACAATGAGCTGTATAATTTTAAGACAACAAAGGCTTTTAAATATCTTGGTATAAAAAATGTTGCAGAAGCCTCGGCTTTACTTGCTGCTGCAAACCCGAAAATAGTGTTGGAAAAAACCATTTTCAATGATGTGACAGTATCAATAGTTGAAGAGGGTTTAATAAATATATGAGTGTCCTTTTTGTTGTTGGGTTGGGCCCTGGTGATACTACTCACTTGACACAGCAGGCAAAAAAAGCAATTGAAAAATCAAGCATAGTCTGTGGATATAGAACATATATACAGCAGATTGAAGGACTGATTAAGGATAAAATTGTTTATTCAAACTCTATGGGCGGTGAAGTTGAAAGGGTTAAGAAGGCTGTTTTGTCTGCAAAAGAGGGTTACATAACGAGTTTGGTTAGCGGCGGTGATGCCTCTATTTACGGCATGGCATCATTGGCTTATGAAATTGGATTTGGAGTTGTGGATATTGTTGTTGTTGCAGGAGTTACGGCTGCATTATCCTGCAGTGCAAGGCTCGGTGCCCCGATTAGCGATGATTTGGCAGTAATATCCATGTCCGATTTACTCACACCTTGGGAAATTATAAAAAAACGTATTGAGGCTGTTAATATAGGTGATTTTGTGTGTGCAGTATACAATCCCAAAAGCAAAAATAGAACGAAGCAGATAGAGTATGCATTGAATAGATTTTACGACTCAAGAGGAGACCTCTTGTGTGGAGTTGTTAAAGACTGCTGTAGAGAAAGCGAAGCTGTAAGGATTTTTCCAATTAGTGAATTTGACTATGATTTTGTTGATATGCGTTCAACTGTCATTGTTGGAAATACGCAAACCTACATAAAACAGGGTAAACTAATTACACCAAGAGGCTATGGAGTATAGTTTAAAAACTATTCTGGCTTGCTTAGAGTTGTTGATTTCAACCCCTTGACATATGCCATACTTTTATAATACACTAATACTATAGGATTTAAAAGGGAAGCTGGGTGAGAATCCCACACTGTACCCGCAGCTGTATTCGGGAACGAAAGCTTATTTTATGCCACTGCTTTTGGCGGGAAGGCTGAGCAAGTAGGTTTTAGCCCGTAAGTCAGAAGACCTTGAAATCCT
>JALWEJ010000033.1 GCA_027014115.1 Desulfurellales bacterium | reverse complement strand
ACCCCTCCATTAGAATTAAATATTTTACTTCTCTGTGATACTTAGATGGATTTTACATTTGATGATGACAATAACATTGTCATTGCATCACAGTCTGGGGTTTACACAAAATGTGGGGGGGTCATTTATTTTGATTTTTTGCCTCTTTTTATATCAAGAATATTTTCGTTTTGTTCAAGCAATGCTATAAAATTATCGACTTCATTTTTATCTTCAACCTCAACTTTAAGTAATATTATAGCTTTTTCTTCCGTATCATCTGTATATTTAATCTTTATATCTTTAACGTTCAAGGATAGCTCTGTGGCTTGCATGGTTATATGTGCCAATACACCTATTTTATTTAAAGTCAGTATCTTAATTTCAACAGGCAATTTATCATGTTTTCCGTCATCCCATTCAACATCCACAAGCCTTTCACAGTCATACCCCAAGCTTTGTATGTTGTCGCAATCTTTTCTATGTATAACAATCCCTCGGCTTCTTGTAATATAACCTACAATATCTTCTCCAAAAACAGGTGAACAGCACTTTGCGAGCCTAACAACGACATTATCTATACCATCAGCTTTGATTTTATATATCTCTCTTTTCACTGTTGTTTTTACTTGTTTCTTTTTCTTGTCGGGATAAAACTTGTTTATTACAGATGAAGGATGAAGCTTTAGAAAACCTATTCTTTCAAATAATTCATTAAGTGTATTACAACCAAAATATGCAAGTTCACCCTTTACATCTTCTTCTTTTAAGAATTCCTGCAAACCTTTATTTATCTTATAAAGCTCTTTGGACAAAAGATTTTTTCCTATTTCTACGGATTCTTTTCTTTCCCTATCCCTAACCTTTTGTCTTATTTTACTTCTTGCTTTGCTTGTTACAACAAACTTCAGCCAATCCCTTGAAGGTTCGTGGTTCGGATTTGTTTGTATCTCTATAATATCTCCGTTTGCAAGCTGTGTCTTAAGCGGAACCATCTTTCCGTTAACCCTTGCACCAACACAGTGGTTTCCTACCTCTGTGTGTATTGCATAGGCAAAATCAACACATGTTGCACCCCTTGGCAAAACCTTCAAATCACCAGCAGGCGTAAATACATAAACCTCACCTCTAAATAAATCCACCCTTACTGTATTTAAAAACTCTTTTGGATCTTTAACCTCACTTTGCCATTTAAGGAGTCTTCTCAGCCACAAAAACTGCTTTTCATGTTTATCTAAAACCCTCAAGCCCTCTTTATACCTATAATGCGCCGCAATACCCTCTTCAGCAACTTCATGCATCTGTCTTGTTCTTATCTGAATCTCGACAACAGCATCACTTGGTCCAAATATTGTTGTATGGAGCGATTGATACATATTCTGCTTAGGAAGCGCTATATAGTCTTTAAAACGTCCTGGCAGAGGTTTGTATTTTTTGTGTATAATACCCAATGCAGCATAACAATCCGCCTCGTTTTCAGTTATTATCCTAACTGCAAGAAGGTCATAAACACCTTCAAAATCCATTTTTTTTCTCTGCATCTTGGTATATATGCTGTATAGATGCTTCATCCTGCCGCTGACTTCGCATTTTATTTGAGACTCTTCCATGTCTCTTTTAATACTTGATTCTATATAACTTATAATCTCCTGCTTCTTTTCAATGCTCTCTTTGACTTTGCTCTCCAAAAAGTCATACTCTTTTGGATACAGATACTTAAAACTTATATCCTCAAGCTCGGATTTGAGCCAGTAGATACCAAGCCTGTGGGCTATAGGGGCATAAACATCCATTGTTTCTTGGGCAATTCTTTGCTGTTTTTCACGGTTGAGATAACAAATAGTTCTCATATTGTGCAGTCTGTCGCCAAGCTTTACAAGGATAACCCTTATATCCTTTGCCATGGCAACAATCATTTTTCTAAAATTATCGGCTTGAGTTTCTTCTTTGCTTTTATATTTTATCTTGCCTATTTTTGTTAAGGACTCAACCAAGAAAAGAACATCTTCTCCGAACTCATCTATTATTTCCTGAGGATTGGTTTGGGTATCTTCGAGTACATCATGCAAAAGAGCGGCTATAAGACTGTTTTCGTCCAAATAAAACCGATTTACTATTCTGGCAACATTGATAGGATGAATAATATAACTTTCACCAGATGCCCTCATCTGCCCTTTATGTTTTTGGTATGCATATAAAAAGGCTTTATCCAATTTATCAAAATCTATGTCATTTTGATTAATCTCTTTTTTAAATTCATCGTATAATTGAAGAATACCGTCGTCTATTTTTTCTTCCACAGCCCCTCTTTTATTTCCATAAGACTTATGATTGTACTTTTATGTCCTGCAATATCTTTTTTATCAAGCAAAGGTGCATCACCCCTAATCAACGAGTTTGCTCTCAATGCTGCAACCCTTACCAACTCATATCTACTTTTAAAATGTTTTAGAGCTCCGTTAATCAAATCAGGTACAAAAACTTCTCTCATTCCATTCCCCCTTCAATATATTCAACAGTTTTTGATTTTAAGCTGTTTATCAAGCTTATTCTATCATTTTTTGCAAATTTCATCTTGTTCCTTTCTGCTTCTATGATACTCTCAAGCACTCTTACAGATTCTGTCAAATCATCGTTTACTATGCAGTAGTTAAAATCATAAACAGAATCCAACTCATCTAAAGCCGTTTTTAGCCTTACATCCACATTATCTCTTATGTTGTCTTTTTTTATACGCTCAATCCATACATCAAATGACGGCGGTAGTATAAATATACTTGCGACATTGTCAAACTGTTGCATCACATTTTTAGCTCCCTGCACATCAATTGCCAAAAGGGCATCGCTGCCGTTTTTTGTAACATCAAGCAGAGCTTTTTTGCTTGTTCCGTAATAATTCCCATGAACAACCGCATATTCAACAAACTCACCGTTTTTCAAACTCTTAACAAACTCATCCTTACTAACAAAATAATAATCAACACCGTCTTTTTCATTCGGTCTGGGCTTTCTTGTTGTGTGTGTTATAACCCTTCTCGTATTGTTGTTTTTTGAATTTTCTATGTTGCATATAGTTGTTTTTCCGCCTCCTGTAGGGGATGAGATAACAAATATAATGTTCATTTATCATTTACCCTCTCTGTAATGGTCTCAACGGCAATTCCGCTTAAAATAACATGTCCCGAATCCATAATAATTACAGAACGTGTTTTTCGACCCTGAGTCACATCTATTATCTTGCCGTCCTCTTTTAGCTGCTCTTTAAGCTTTCTTATGGGTGTCGAGTTCGGGGAAACAACAGCCACAATCCTGTCCCTATTAACAAAATTGCCAAATCCTACACTCACCACGCTTTTCATTGAAATATACCTCTATGCAATAACAAAATCAACCTCGCCTGCAAATTTATTCACAGAAACAGCAATAACCTTCAAACTGTCACCTATTCTGTAAACCTTGTGCGTTTTCCTGCCAATCATAGCAAATAGTTCCTCGTGATATTCGTAATAGTCGTCTTCCATTTTTTCAGCTGCTACAAAACCGTCTACAAAATAGTTATTCAGTCTAACAAACATACCAGAAGGTATAATACTGACAATAACACCATCAAAGATTTCACCAAGATAGTTATTCATAAATGCGGCAGACTTAACATCATCCATATAGAACATAGCTTCTTCGGTTACAAGCTCCCTATTTCTAATACCATCAACTGCAAATTCAAGCTCTTCTTCTGCAAACTTATAGTTATCCAAAACAGCCTTAATCATTCTATGCACAACAAGGTCTGAATACCTTCTGATAGGTGATGTAAAATGGGTATAATTTTTAAAGCCTAAAGCAAAATGCCCTTTATTTTCCAAAGAATACTCAGCTCTTTTCAAAGACCTCAAAACAAGGTATGAAATAATTTGATTTTTGGATTTGTCTTTTATGGATTCTATCAGTCTTTGTATGTCTTTCGAGCTAATATTGTTTTTATCAAAATTGTATTTTATGCCGAGTCTCTTTAAAAACACAGCAAGATTACTTATTTTTTTTACATCAGGCTCATCATGCACCCTTCTTATAAATTGACCGTAATGTTTTGAAAGAAAATCCGCAGCAGATAGATTAGCAGCAAGCATAAATTCTTCTATCAGATAGTGTGCAAAAAGCCTCGGTCTTTCTTTGATATCAACAACCTCATTTTTATCATTCAACACAAACTCAGGCTCGGGAACATTTAAATCGATACTACCCTCATTAAATCTCCTTCTTCTTAGAAGTTTTGCAAGTTTTCTCATCTCAAAGAGTCTGCTTTTAAAAACCTCATCGCACTCAATTTCACCATCAAGAATGCCCTGAACCTGCTTATAAGTCATCCTGTTTTTGTTTTGTATAACGCTTTTTGTAAATTTGTATTTTTTTATTTTTCCCTTCAAATCTATATCCATAACAACGCTAACACTAAGCCTATCTCTATGCGGCACAAGTGAACAAACATTATCGGATAATTGATGAGGCAGCATAGGTATTACACCATCTGGAAAATAGACACTAAAACCCCTATTAAATGCCTCTTGATCCAAAGGGCTGTGTGGTTTTACATAATGTGAAACATCTGCAATATGGACATAAAGCCTATATTCGTTTTTTATTTTCTCAATATCAATCGCATCATCAAAATCTTTTGCATCTGCACCATCTATAGTAATTGTATAAAATTTCCTAAAATCTTTTCTTTCTACATAGTCACTATCGGAGGGCTCTTTTATGGATGCAACTTCTTTTTCTACACTATCTGAAAAAATATGAGGAAGAGAAAATTTGTCTATAACAACATCCATATCTATGGAACTATCGAATATATGCCCATAAACTTTTAGTATTTTTCCGACTGCCTTTAAGCCGACTGTCGGATATTTTACAATCTCACAAAAAACAACAAGCCCTTCTTCTATATTAAATCCATTTGCATCCTTTATACTAATTATAAAGTTAACATTTCTATCAACAGGTTCAACAACAAAACCTTTATTGTATTTTTTAATATAACCTATGACAGACTCATATTTTCTAAAGACTATCTTCGAAACTTTTGCAACAAACCCTACCCTTCTTTTTTCTATTTTAACAATAATTTCGTCACCAACAACAGCATGTAGCGGATTTATAAGACGAGGCAAAATATATTCATTTTTACCGTCTATCAAAACATATTTTCCGTCTCTTTTTTTTAAAAAACCCCTCAAAATATTCGACGACGCAGCTTTTGCAAGCACATACCTATCCTTTGCAATCTTGACAATTTTCTTTTGTCTTCTCAATTTTTTTAAGTCTTTATAAAAATTTTTTCTTTGATGTTTTTTTATTCCGAGTTTTTTTCTAATATCACTTTCTGTTATGGGTTTATACTCTCTGGAAGATAAAAGTTTAAGGATTTGCTCTATATTATCTGACATTTTCTCTGCCTACTGTTTGCTATATTCATCTCTTTTCTATATTTTGTAACGGTTCTTCTTGTTATATTAATCCCGTCTTTCTCAAGGATGTTTTTTATTTCGTCGTCATTTAACGGGTTGTTTTTATCTTCTTGCTCTATAAGATTTTTTATGGTGTTTTTAACAAAATCTTTTGATATGTTCTTGCCTACACCAAATGAGAAAAATTCTTTAAGAGGTATGATCTTACCGTCAAACTCAACATATTTGTTGCTTACGGCTCTTGTAATTGTAGATACATTATAGCCAAGCTTTTCGGCAATATCTTTTCTTGTAAGAGGCATAATAATACCGTTTTCAAAAAAACTCTTCTGCCTTTCTATAATAAGCTCAACCGTTTTTAAAAGTGTTTTATTCCTTTGAGCAATGGCAAGAAGAAATTGCTTTGCCTGCCTGTATTTTTCCTCAACAAACCCTTTAGCCTCAGGGTCTTCTGCATATTCCCCGAAAAGATTTTTGTCTATATTCACTCTGCTTAGATTTTTCTCGTTCAATACAGCTATATATTTTTCTCCTACTTTCTTTATATAAACATCTGGCTCTATGTATATAGTGTTGTCCAAAACTGCATAATTTTCCAAAGGGTAAAAATAAAAATTCGAAAGTTCATCAAAAAGATTTTTTAACATATTGTCGTCTATTTTCATTTTTTCCTTAATCCTTTTAATGCTCGGATTTGTCGTTAAATACATAACATCAATCAAATCACTCAACAGCTTACTATGTTCACTCTCATACACATCAATCTGAAACTTCAAAAACTCAACCGTATTCAAGCAGCCGCACCCAATAGGCTCAAGCTCCATAATCATTCGTCTTATTGAATCAATTCTTTTTATATCTTTTTTAAATTTTTCTTCTATAACATTCAAATCAACATCCAAAAATCCTTTATCATCAAGATTAAAAACAATAAATTTTGCAATTTCATAATCAATCTCTTCCAAATCGTATTCAAAAGAAACCTGTTTTATTAAAGACTGGGCCAATGTCTCACTGTCTGCAACCATAACCTCAAGCAAATCAACATTTTCATCGGAATAAAAACGTTCTTTGTATGAATCCTCTAACTCTTTGAACTTTTTATCCTCATTTATCGGCTTTTTATGGACACCTATATCATCATCTATCTTTATCAACGGATTTTCCTCGGACAGTTCTTTGAGTTTTTCTTCCACCTCAAGAACATTCATGGCAAGTATTTTGAGCGACAAATCTATATTGGGGGTTAACAGAAGCCCCACATTGACATTTACATCAACCTTCAAATCAATCATTGCAAAAAGCTCTTACCAAGATATATATCTATAACTTCAGAATCTATTGTCAATTCTTCTGGTATACCTTCCCTTATTATTCTTCCTTCATACAACAGATATGCCCTGTCAACTATATCGAGAATCTCTCTAACATTGTGGTCTGTAATAATGATTCCTATACCCCTGTCTTTTAAGGATTTTATGATCTCTTTCAACTCATCTACAATAATGGGGTCAATACCGGAAAACGGCTCATCAAGCAGTATAAATTTTGGTTTTGTTGCAAGTGCCCTTGCCACCTCAACCCTTCTTCTTTCACCACCGGATATTGCATAGGCTTTGACATTTCTGATATGAGCAATGTTTAAATCGTTCAAAAGCTTCTCGGCTATCAGTCTCCTTGTTTTCACATCCTTGTATATAAATTCAAGCACTGCATGGATATTATCCTCAACACTCAACCCCCTAAATACAGACGGTTCTTGAGGTAAATATGACAAACCGCCTTGAGCTCTTTTATACATAGGATCATGTGTAACATCCCTGTCGTTTATCAATATTCTACCCTCATCCGGCCTGACTAAACCTGCAATCATATAAAATGTTGTTGTTTTGCCGGCACCGTTTGGACCAAGCAAACCAACAATCTCGCCCTCTTTTACATTTAAATTAACACTGCTTACGGCAATCTTTTTTTTGTATGACTTTTTTAGGTTAATACACTCAATCATAACACTCCACCATATTCATATTCTACACCAACCAAAAGATTTTTACAATGAGATAGTTGAAAGGAAGAATTACGAAAAACAGATTAAAAAGATTGTATTGAAATATAAAGATTTATTATATCAAAATTCAATATCCATATAATACAGAAACTGTTGTTTTATCACTTGTATTTATTTTAGATTCAGACACTATTTCAATACGATAAAGATTTGGAATTGGTGGTAGCTGTATGACATCAGTACCATGTTTATTTGTTGTAACTCCACCAGCGGTTAAACTTTTTGAATTAGATAAAAATGTATTACCTTCTACTGTATCAACAATTTTCACATATACAATGTAATTACCCAAGTTATACTTTAGATCATAGTAACTTTTAACATCATTAATATTTGCGCTTTCTGTTAAAGTTATTCTTGAAGATGGACAATTACTATTTGACAGCCCATTACTAGTCCAGTAATTTGTTGGAATGCTTATTTTATAACGCATACAATCAATTTTACTATCGTTAAGATTTTGTGATGAAATATTAGAATTATCTTTTATAGATTTTATTACCTGCTTTGCCTCATTAAAAGCACCGCTTGCAGCTTCTATGGAACTTCTGTATTGCCTAAAGCCTCCAGAAATTCTTGCGCTTTGCATAGAAAAATACAAAGCCATACTTCCCAAAGCTAAAATGAGGAATGCTACAATAAGCGCCACAATAAGAGCAATACCATTTTTATTATTTATTCTCATAATATTTCACTCCAAATTTTTTGGTGTAGCCAAAAGTTTTAAAACCTTCCAGCGATAATGTTTATAATCCATAATTTGAGTTAAATCAAAATATCTCTTACCTACCAATATACTGTTTTTAGGATAATTGTAATTCTTATCCTTTGCTCCATTTTGTATGAGTACATAAACCCCTACCTGCTTCAATTGATCTCTTATATTCTTTGCATTTAAACCAGTTATATCATGAGTTTCTGTACCATTATCTAATATAAATACAACTTGAAAATCTGCTACACAGTGCAGAAGAGGGTAAGATTTAACTATGCCGTTGGATTGTTGCATAATTGCTCTTGCCAATGTATAGGTACCATTGGCACAATCGCTTTTTGTATCGCCACCGGAATACAAACGATAATCAATCCGATTAAAAGGAGCTCTAAGATTTTTATCAGAAATTCCGTAAATAAGATATACAGACAATGGCAGAGATGGCAAACCATAATCTGTTGGATCGGTGTCATTAGAATCTGCGTCCTTTGTTATCCTAAAATACATACTACCGCCCTTAAGCGTTCTGCTTCCTACATCCATAACAATAACCCTATCACTACTTTGTAAATTATTGTAATTTGTTATACTACTTCCTGACCATATATTTAGATTACTTGAATTGTCTATATAACTCCAATGTTTCGAAAATTGATTTAAACCAAAAAATGAGCTTTTCAATACAAGGTAGCTAAAACCTGGGTGAGTCGAATCTTTTCTCCCTAATATTGCCCTCGGTGGATTAGAAGAAGCGTCATTAAATTCATTTTGATTAAACGAATACAAAGCAGAATTTGATGAAACAGCCTCTTGATATACCATACTACCCACATTCCATGGCAGTCCGTATCCCGCCATCTCAATATCTTTTCTTATTATCTCAAGTGCAGGAACATGCTCTATGCTCGTTTGGGATAGACTTACTTCTTTTACAGTAGTCTTAAGTTCCTGAATAAAAAGTTTGTACGGTATACCGATAACAATAATAAAAACAGCCATAGCAACAAGCAATTCCAGTAAACTAAAACCTTTTTTATTCATTTTGATACCACCGCATTTATCGTATAATCATAGCTCTGGCCTTTATACATCCAGCTTATTGTAGATGTTATATTTTTACTCTCCGCCGAACTATCTGTGGAAATATTATCCACTATTGTAAACTGCTCTTTAAAATTCCTTATTGTCTCATTGTCACAAGAAACCTTCCCATTAACATCCTGTATTCCATCATAACCCATACCTGTTATGCTACTCACATGATTACTAAGAGTCTCCACGGCTTTATTTCTGATTTCATTTTTCAAATTGTTATTCATAACAACAACAGATATCTCCATAAGACCCATTATAGATATTCCAATTATTATCATAGCAACAAGCATCTCTATCAACGTAAATGCTTTATTTGACTTCACAGCTTGAGCCATTCCATTCTCCCATCTTTATACGACTTGAACTAATCGTTATACAATTATACTTGGCAGGATAATTTATATATATAGTAAAAAGTCCCAATCCCCAATCGCTTTTTCTTGCAATACCACTCTTATCAAATAAAATTACAGTTCCACTACTAGGTCCATCTAGACTATATTTTAAGTCTACATTTTTTGCATCAGCTTCTTCAGATACTCCATCGTAGACTAAATTGTAGTTTTTATCATTAAATGTAAAAGCAGTATACTTTTTTGGATTATTAAATCTTATACCCTGAGGTATACCGGTATTCATGGACTTAAATCTTTGATTAGATAAATCGCCATATATCATTGTTATCTCTTTTTCCACATTGTATTTTTTTATATACTTTGACAATTGAGGTATTGCAACTACCAACAGGATTACGATTATAACAACTACAACCATAAGCTCAACAAGAGAAAAACCGCCATGCGATAAATATAGACTTTCACCTCCTTTTTGTCCCATTACACTACCTCTCAATCCAATGTATAACTTTATTTACAGGAGGAGGTGGTAAAACAAGAGATATTCCTGAAGAAGGAGGTGGTGTTCCAGAGAAAGAGGTTGATAATTTTCTTCCGCCTTTTGCTCCTTCGCCAGAACCAAAGTTCTTTCTCAATTCAAGCTTTTGTATAGCACCAGTAGATAGCTGCATATATAGCGACCCTACAACACCTTGAGGTGTTCCACCATTTTTATAGTCTACCATCCAGACATAAGTAATACCTCCAAACCCACACATATCACTTGTCGGCATAAGCGTTGTATAAAATACCCATCCATTAGTAGATACAACAGGATCTGTAATTACTCTCTCAGCATTAAAACTCGCATTTACTGGATCAAGCTTAATATACCACCCATAATAATCATTGATTGTAGCACTGGCATCATTTGTAACATCTTTAAGGTCGGACAAATTTACAGTAGTAGTACAGCCGCTTGTATAAGACCCATTGATATAACAAGGGTCTTTTATTCCGTATATTTTTCTTTGCGTAGAAGCGTCATCATCTTTTGTAAAATACCTACCCTCTCCAAAATACACCCAAAGATTATTATTCCTATCCTCCATCGTTCTAATACTTGATGTTACAGGTCCAATATTATCTATAAGTTTAGAAACATGCCAATTAGACACCTGTCCATCGTCATTTGTCATAACTCTAAGCACTCCGCCCTTCCAACTACCTCCATCTTGATAATTATAACCAAAATAAAGTCCATCATCAGAATAATCTGTCCCTAGATCTATAGAAGATTCAAACATTCTACCGGCAAAGGCATTTATATTGCCGAGAAGCTTACCACTTCCACTTAGTTGTATTTTTCTCTTTAAAACGCCAGTCTTCAAGTCAAGAATATATAAGTATAAAGGTTGATGAACAGTTCCATTGTATCTATCAGGGCCAGATGCAAAAACAACATACCAGTAACCATTTTTTGTCGTGTCATCTACTGCTTTGCCACCAACTGCCTTCTTGGCAGGAATATGTATAAGTGCCGGACCAGTTGTTGTAAAGGCTGTGTCATTGTCAGAAAATTCCCATAATACAGTTGGATGTTCAGGATCGGTCACATCAATAGCGAAATAAGAAGATTTTCCAGAATCAGACGGTATATTATTTGGTGGGTGGACAGATTCACTATAATGATTTCCACACGCACCACCAAAATTCAAACCACCAATAAGAACTGTACGCCAGCTATTCTTAGTTTTTGTCTGGCTAAAATAATCGCTGTTGTGATAATTAGGAGCCTCTATACTCGCATCTAAAACATAAGGGGTTAAGTCAACATAATACAGGTGGCAGTAATCTTTATCCATGTAATATTTTAGATATGGCAAAACATTTTTTGGCACAAAACCCCAAGACTCAGAACCAAGTTCAGCCGTAGCAGGTTGTCTTTCGAGTTTCGCAATATCGCTTCCAGCGGTATTGAGCATTGTTATTTTACCAAGACTAAACGCATGCAGCATGCCGTCATTTGCACCTGCAAAAACCATTCCTCTGTGCTTATAGATATCACTTTCAATAAATTTGTTATATGTGATATCATTATAACCATACGGAGCTCTTTGATTGTATGTATTTAAAGGAGCTCCGGACAAAACCTTTGGTGTAGAATAAATTATATCCCCTAGCTTCCATACGTGAGAACTGCTTCCAATGGTTACTGTCCTATTTCTGTATCCTGCAATATCATCTCCTCTGATATAGTTTATAATATCCGCAGCCTGTGTTGTGCTGTTTGAATCAAGATAATGCTGTAAAAGTGATGCATTAGAATCTATAAAATTGCCTCTTAAAGTATCATTCGCCAAATTGTCTACATCTGTAAATATCTTTCTATCGTTGGGTAACATTGCCCAGAGACTCATACCTGCATCCCACAAGTACTTAACACTAGGCACACTTTTGCTATTTAAAGATGTGTCAGGGACACCGTCACCATTACTATCTTTTATGACATGAACCTTAGTTCTGTTGGTTAAATTATCAACATAGAAAGATATGGCGTAATCGTCAAACAAATTAAGCACTTTATCCTCGTCTGTATCTTCTCTTATATTCTGGGCAAAAGGACCAAGATAAAACCACATATTCTTTAGACTGCCTATCCAATCACTCCCTGTATCGTTATCAAAGGTTTTAGAAGGGTAAAATAGAGCCTGTAATATAACAGAACCGCTTTTTTCGTTGGTTGCAAGAATGGAAGTAGCAGTACCTGAAGATGCCTGTTTCAATATTTTAGAAATGGCTTCTTGTATAAAATCTTCTATCAAATACCCGTCTTGGGCTTCAAAATAGTTATCTGAAATTCCATCTCCATCCTTGTCCCATTCTGCTTGAAGATCCGGTTTTCCATCCCCATTTAAATCTTTAAAACCTCCATATTTAGCGGCTGTTTCTAAAAGCCTCTCAGCTCTTGAACTCTTGCCAAATGTGTAAATAGTGTATAGTGTAAGATTTTGTTTGCCAGGAAGGTCACTTCTTAAATCTGAGACATGACTATAGTATGCAGCACCCTCCAAATAATAAGTTCCAGAAGAAGAAAAATGAGACCTCCATTGTGAATTGTAATCTTCATTATCTGCTATTTTATACATCCAGGTTTTCACATTAAAATTTGGGTCAGAAACAGGATTATAGTGCCCATTAAAATATGTTCCAGGTAAATTTTCATCCTTTGTTGACCCTCCATCTGTTATTAAAATAACAAAATTTTTCTGACACATATATTGAATAGGGTCGTGATTGGCATAATCTACCCCTTCATTGTAGGCTGATTGTGTAGCTTCAAAATACCTTATTGCCTCGTAGTATGTTTCGGCAAGCGGTGTATAAGTATGCGGATAAAGCGGTGGATATCCTCTATCAGGCTTATTTGGATATTTCTCTTTATCATAGAAATCCTGATCCACATATAAAGATGCAAGATTTGTGTTATCGTGTAAGATGTAGCTAACAACTTTTCCCCCATCATATCTTTTGTTATTTTCATAAAGTTCACCATGATTAAAAACTATCAAACCAACTCTAACCTTTTTTGCAGTTTTCTGCAAGATTCCGGTTGGTTTACCGTCTATTTTAACCCTTATTGCGTATTTATCACCGTCAACCTCAAACCAAAATCTATCATTTCGAGAATCGCCATCTCTTGAACCGTCATAATCTATGCCGACATAAAAAATTTCATCACTGTAATCGTATGGAAAGTAGTTATCAGATTCACTTTCTTCATATTTTTTCTTAAATTTGTAACCATAAGGTTTTTCGTTTTTCTTATACAAATAGTCTGCATATTTTTCTATAATATTAAAACCTTGCAAAAAATCGTTTGTTCCTATTGTTTTGTAGTTACCACCAACCAGTATTTTTAATAGTATGTCATACCTTCTCATTGTTAACCAGTTTAAAAAATTACCGCTCCAATCACCATTTGAGTCTTTATAGAAATAATTATCACTGTCATGATAGGAATATTGCGAATCAGAATCAAAGATACCGTAATACTTATAGCTTGGGTTGAATGATGTATCAGTTTTATCTTTACCTAAATGTTTAGGCCAATATGCCGCAAATTTCATACTTCCCGAATTATCAACCACAAACAAAACATTGGGAGTGACAGAAGAAATTAGAAATGGAGGAATAGAACAATAAGAAGACATGCTTTTAGAATAAGCTTTTATTGGAAAAATACTTAAAACTAAAAATAAAAACAGACATCCGGCATATAATGCTCTAAACATTTTCTTAATTATCATAATACACTTCCTCACTCTGGAATTCTAATAATCACAATTCTTTTTATAAAACCCAATCTATTTAGTACAATAATCACAGGATCATCAATGTAAATCTTTTTCTCATTTCTTTTTCTGAGGCTTTCAAGACTCACTTTTTTATAATTAGTATCCCCGTCACAGCTACCGTCACAATCACTCTCTACGAAAATTTCAAGATTATCCGACAACCGAAAGACAACATGTTTGCCATCTATCTTACCCTTAACTGTGTTGCCTGCAATTGTAATACCGTCGTCAAAAAATAATCTATGTGAAAGTGTTATATCAGTAAGGGATTTAGATTGAGATACATTACATAAAGCAAGCACATAAAAAATAAAAAGAATATTCAAACATATAAGCTTTAAAAAATATTTTAGAAATCTACTTTTTCCAAAAAACTTTTCTCTCTCGTAAATCATAACCAACTCCAAACAAACAGTTTGCATTTCTCAAAAACCATTAAATAAATCATCATTCTAAACCTACTAAACCTAAAGACATACCGCAAATAAACTACACTAAAAAAATAGAACTTCTTTTACAATTTATCTTTGTTTAATTTATACTATTCCTGTGAAAAAATCGTGAAAATATTTTTTAATTCTTCTTATCTTACTCAGCCTACTCATTCACATACTTAACCACTCTCTCAACTCATCCCAATCCAACATAAATTCAAAATTCATAATTTAAGATTTAACATTCACCATTCACAAAGAGACCGTCCCCGATTTTGTGTAAGCATCCTTTTCTATGAAAGTATTATACACAATCTCACCTGATATATCCACTAAGTCTGTCTTTGAAAACAAT
>JALWEJ010000032.1 GCA_027014115.1 Desulfurellales bacterium | reverse complement strand
CATAGATTGTTGCAGCTTTATCTCCATCAAGTGATGTATCGGAACAGATAAGATTTAAAACACCCATGCTTCCATCTTTGTTTGTAAAAACTCGACAAACTAAAAGGACTTCTTTTTCATATCCTTTTGTATAAAAAAATATCCCTTGCCGTTTGCCAATCTAATAGGGTCCAAAGCATCTTTTATAATTTGAATAACTTTTTTTTCGGAAGGTCTTTATTGTTTTCATAAATATTTGTTATTATATCGTAGGCTGTATCAACCATTCTTTTTAGCTGAGGTTTTAGTGTGGTTTCAACATTTTTACAGTTATAAACCAAGATATCAAGTTCCGAATCAATCTTTATCTTTTGTGTTTTAATTATATGTTGTTTATAAGACTGCTCAATGTAGGCAAGATTATCATTCATTATCCTCTTTTGCTGAACTGTGTAAATATACAAAAACATAAAAAGTATTAAGATTAATGCTGCTATCGGTAATATAAAGATTAATAAAGGCAATCGTTTTTCGTTAAACATCAACCACCTTTTTTGATAATTTTACAAATGTTTCAAAATGGTGTGTCTGAGGAAACATATCAAACAAAGCCACCTTTTTAATAATATAATCATTTTTAAGCTCTTTTAAATCCCTCGCCAAAGTTGACGGTTCACATGAAACATAAAAGATAAACTCAGGTTTAATTTTTGTTAAATATTTTATAGCAATTTTGGCACCACTGCGCGGCGGGTCAATTATTACACATTCCGGTTTTTTTATATCAAGCTCGAAATCCTTGTTTAAATTCTTCCGTACGGCCTTTGCTTTTTTTTCAAGACCAAGTCTTTTAACATTTTTAACAAACGAATCAAGTGCCTTTTTATCTATTTCAACATTTGTTATATCCTTACCAAACAGAGCAAGCGGAATTGAGAAATTTCCTATACCTCCAAAAAGGTCTAACACACTGTTTATACCTTCTTTTTCTATCTCCGATATAAGTTTTTTAATAACCTTTATATTTATATCAGCATTAACCTGCACAAAAGCACCTGCTCTGTATGTCAAATACAATCCTTCTCTAATTTCCGACAAATTTAGAATAATATTCTTTGGATTTATTCGTCCGTTATCGCTTAGAATAATTTCTTTATTTGTGCATTTGTTGTTTTTTATGTATCCGTTTATGCCGTTTTCTACTATAGAGCATCCGGTAATTTCAACAGCATGACTGCTTTTTTCTTTCAAAAATCCCCATTTTTCGTTGAGACAATGGAATTTTGCTCGTCTTCTGTAGTTGAACTCTTTATTTGAAGCAACAATCTCTACATTGTCTATTTCTATATTTCCTATTCTTTTCAAAATATTTTTCAACACATCTTTTTTCAACTTAAGCTGATAATCATACTCTGCATGCTGAAAATCACACCCACCGCAAATTCCATAATAGAGACATTCGGGATGTTTTCTGTACTTTGAAATCTCAATAATATCTTTTATTTCTGCAGCAGCATAATCTTTTTTTTCCTGAGTTATCTCAATATCTACAATTTCACCAGGCAAAGCTTTATCAACAAAAATTACCTTTTTGTCGATAAAGGCTATACCTTTGGCATTATGGGCAAATCCCTCTATTTTTACTACACTCATAAATTCTCCCTTTTTTAAGAAATAAACAAAGGCAGTGTTAATAATAGTATATATCAAAACATATAGAAAGAGAATATCTTTTGTGTTTTTTGATTTTTGGTTTATAATTGTAAATATGCAGGAATTTGCAAACCACTTTCTTTTTTCTTTAAAAGACCACAGTCTATATGTTTATATATTTATATTTCTTGTGTCGTTTTTTGAATCTTTTGCATTTTTGGGTCTTGTTGTGCCGGGTGCCGTTTTTGTTATATCTGCAGGGTTTTTGACATATGATGGTTATTTTAATTTCTATTTTATTACCACTTTTGCTGTTTTGGGAGCCGTTTTGGCTGACATTGTTAGTTTCTATATAGGCGGTCTTTATTCAAACAGCTTCTCAAATACAATGATATATGAACAATACAGAGGTTATTTTACTGCCGGTGAGAGCTTTTTTAAAAAATACGGCTCGATAAGTGTCTTTTTGGGCAGGTTTATTGGCATATTAAGACCTGTTATACCCTTTGTGGCAGGTGTCTTAAAAATGAATAAAAAAACATTCTATCTGTGGGCTGTTGTAAGCGGCATTTTATGGGGTATAGGATATATAGGAATGGGGTATCTTCTCGGTAAGGGTTTTAAACTTGTAAAAGAATACTCAAAAGGTGTAGACTATACTGCAGCTGCGGTTTTAGTATTGGCTGCATTGGTCTATTTTTTAAAAAAGAGGGGTAAATGGACTATCTGATAGTTTTTATTGTAGGCATTATATCCAGTATTACTGGGGCTCTTTTAGGTATAGGAGGCGGAATAATTATTGTTCCGGCACTTGCCATAATTCTTAAGCTCCCAATGCAGAATGCCATTGCTGTCAGTTTGGCAACCATTGTCTCAACAAGTATTCTTGTAACCGCTGAGAATGTAAAGAAAAATATGATTAATTTTGATATGGGTCTGTCGCTTGAGCTTACAACATCTGTTTTTGCAATCTCAGCAAGCTTTATAGCAGTTAATTTAAGTCAACATATCCTAAAGGCTGCTTTTGGTTTTTTTCTTCTTTTTATTGCTGTTTTTATGTATAAAAAGCCAAAAAAGAAAGATGCGCCGTGCGATAGCAGTTCACGCTATTCATATTTTGACCCCAAACTTGATAAAACCGTCTATTACAATGTAGAGCATCCATATATGGCTGTTGCCATATCATCTTTAGCCGGATTTTTATCCGGACTTCTCGGTATCGGAGGCGGTGTTGTTAAGGTTCCCATATTGAATGGTGTCTGCAGGATACCTATGAAGGTTGCAAGCTCAACAAGCGCTTTAATGGTTGGTGTAACGGCTGCTGCTGCATCTTTTGTCTATCTAAGACATGGATACATTCTGCCGTATCTTGTTCTTTTTACTTCACTTGGTGCCGTATTCGGTTCAAAAATCGGGTTGTATATATCAAAAAACAGCAAAAATGAAACAATTGAAAAAATTTTTGTTGTTGTGCTGATTGTTACCGCAGTTGAAATGATAATAAAGGCTTTTTCATGAAAATTATATCCTACCTTTTAAAAATCGGTTTTTATATAAGCATGGCTTTTATTATGGCGGGGCTTTTAATAAAACATAACATCGGCGGTTTAGACCTAAGTACTGCAGGGATTTCTGTTTTGCTTTTTACTCCGATTTTTCTTATTTTTTCCTTATCGATTTTTTACCTATACAAAAAAGATTATAAAAAGTTTTTGCTTGCTGTTTTGCTGATAATAGTTTTGATTGTTAATATATTTTTATAATTACTTGCCAAGATATGCTTTTTTTATGTAAGGATCGTTAAGCAAGCCTTCTTTGTCGGTTTCTTTCGTTATTTTTCCAAGCTCCAAAATATAAATCCTATCGGCAACTTCAGCCGCTTTGTGTGCATTTTGTTCGGATAAAAGGATTGTTATGCCGCTTTTGTGCAGTTCTTCAACAACCTCAAACACCATATCCACAAGTTTCGGCATAAGGCCTAAGGATATTTCATCCATCATCAAAAGCAGAGGTTTGCCCATTAGTGCTCTTGCCATTGCAAGCATCTGACGCTCGCCGCCCGAAAGTGTTCCCGCAAGCTGTTTTTCACGCTCTTTTAAACGCGGAAATAACGAATATATATAATCAAGCCTTTCTATAATTTTTTCCTTATCTTTTTCCTTATATGCACCAAGCAGAAGATTTCCCAACACATTTATTTTCGGAAACACCCTCGCACCTTCGGGAACAAATGAGATACCCAAAGCAGCCCTTTTGTATGTGGGCAAATTTTCAATGTTTTGATTGTTAAAAATAATGTTTCCTTCGTCGGTTTTATTAAAACCCATCACAGCCTTCAAAAGAGAGCTTTTTCCTGCTCCGTTTGCCCCAACTATGGTCACACATTCGCCCTTTCTAACATTGAGTGTTGCATTGTTTAGAGCCTGTATGTTTTCGTATCTTACCTTTAAATTTTTTATCTCAATTATATTTTTTTCCAAGATAAGCCTCTATAACCTCTCTATTGTTTACCACATCTTCGGGACTGCCCAAAGCTATTTTTTTTCCGTAATTTATAACCAATACCCTTTGGCACAACTCCATAATAACAGGCATATTGTGTTCTATAATGATAATTGTTATACCCCGTTTATTCAAATCAACAACAAGCTTTTTAATGCTCTCTATTTCGGAAAAACTCAAACCCGAAAACGATTCATCAAGAAGAATGATTTTAGGGTTTACCGCAAGCGCCCTTGCAATCTCAAGTCTTCTTTGAAATCCAAGCGGAAGCTCATTCGATACTCTGTCTTTTAACTCGTATAAACCTACCATCTTCAAAATATCATCAACATTTTTTTTATGTTTGTCTGTATTGTATTTTAAAAATGATGTCAAGGGGTTGTAGTAAAATCTTATTCCGTATGCTGCAAGCACATTCTCCTCAACACTCAAATGTGCAAAAGGCCTTACAACCTGAAATGTTCTTCCTATACCAAGTCTTGCTCTTTTATATGCCCCAAGTTTTGTAATGTTTTTGTGTTTATAGATTATGCTGCCGTTTGTTGGTTTTAAAACACCGCTAATTATATTAAATAGTGTTGTTTTTCCTGCACCGTTTGGCCCTACTATACCAAAAATTTCTCCATCTCCAATGGAAAAATCTATGCCGTTTAATGCCTTTAATCCGCCAAACTGTTTTGTTATATTACAAACCTCTAAGATTTTTTTATCATGCTCCATACAATTCCCTTCTTACCAAAAAAACCGTTTGGTTGATATATCATCATCAAAACAAGCAAAATGCCGTATAAAAACATTCTGTATGAGTGAATAGGTCTGAAAAACTCAGGCAGAAGAATGAGTAAAAATGCCCCGAATATAGGACCCAAAATTGTTCCCTCACCACCTACCATCACCATTGCAAGTATTGCCACAGATACAGGAAAAGAAAAATCATTGGCACTGATAAAACCCATAAAACTCGCATAGAGTATACCTGCAAGCCCAGCCAATGCAGAACCTATTGCAAAGGATAACAGCTTAAAGATAACAGGCGATATTCCCGATACATCAGCCGCCAGTTCATCATCTTTTATCGCAAAAGAGGCAAGCCCTGCCCATGAAACCTTGAATATATAGCTTATAATTATGGTTAGGGCAACCAACAGATATGTTATAAACAAAAATGTATTATTGGATATCATATCTCCGTGCATAGTCGGAAACGGTATATTGCCTATCCCCATTGCACCACCGAAATAATCAAATGAATTGAATATACCCTGAACTATAAAATTTATACCGATTGTTGTAATGGCAAGAAAATCCTCAGACACCCTGAGGCTCGGAAGACCCAAAAAAATTCCTACAAGCGTTGTTATAACAATAGAGAAAAACGCAGCTTCAACAAAGGGTATTGAGTATTTTGTTGTAAGAACAGCAAACGAATATGCACCGATAGCCCAAAATGCCGCATGCCCAAGTGATATCTGTCCGGCATAGCCGACTATTATATTCAAGCTCAACGAAAGTATAGTGTATATGCCAACAGTTATTAAAAGTGTTGTTAAATAATCTCCCATAACTAATTCCTTTTAAATAAGCCCATAATGCCTTCGGGCTTGAACATTAAAACAAATACCATAAAGATAAAAGCCAAAGAATCCCTCGGAAGCGGGATGTTGAAAACACCTATGGATAGAGTTTCCAAAACACCTATAAATATTGAAGCCCAAAATGCACCCCAGATGTTGCTCATACCGCCGACAACTATTATTGCAAGTGATTTATATGCGGGGACATCTCCCATTGCGGGATATACCGAATTAAAATATGAACCGACAAGCAGTCCTGCAAGACCTGCAAATGCAGAACCAAAAGCAAACGCCAAAAACATCAGTTTTTTTGAGTCTATGGCAACGCTTTCTGCCATATCCATATCCTGCGATACAGCTTTAAGCGCCAATCCAAACTTTGTTTTTTCCGTAACAAACCATATAGCCGATATTGCCAAAACACTAAACACCAAAACAACAAGTTGGGACTGTGTTATAATGATACCGCCTATATGGTATTGTGCATCAAATATGCCTGATGGGAATGATTTGATATATGGTCCAAATATAAGTCTTACACCCTCTTGTGTTGCTATAAAAACACCAATGCTTGCAATAAGCGATATAATTGGTGAGTGTTTCAAAAGAGGCAGATAGACAAACTTCTGTACGGCAACACCAAACAGCGAACCTACAGCCATTGAAGCCAAAGCTGCCAAAACAAAACTGTGGGTTATCAAAAATGTATAAAGACCGATATATGCACCAACAACATAAACGCCTGCATGTGCAACATGGATTATTCTCAGTATTCCATACACAAGTGCAAGCCCCATGGCAATTAGTGCATATATGCCGCCTATGGTCAAACCGTTAATTATCTGTTGAAGAAGCATCAAACACCTTTTTTCCTTTCTTGTATGTCTGCCATATCGGATTAACACCGTAATGATACGGTATAAACAGATAGCTTTCATCTTTTAGAATAACAAAATCGGCCTGTTTGCCCACATCGAGTGAACCCAAAGTTTGCGCTTTATCTATCGCATATGCGGCATTGATTGTTGCAGATGTAACTGCCTCTTCGGGCATCATATCCATCATAAGTACTGCAAGCGTGATAATCATCGGCATTGATTCTGTGTAGGAGCTTCCCGGATTGCAGTCTGTTGCTACAGCTGTAGGTATACCAAAATCTATAATTTTTCTTGCCGGTGCAAAACTCTCTTTTAGGCTGAATGCGGTTCCCGGAAGCAGCGTTGCAATACTGTTTCCATTTTTCATAGCCTCAAGCCCTTTATCTGTTATCTTCAAAAGATGGTCGCACGATGTAATATCAAGCACGTCTGCAAGCTCAGAACAGCCAATGGCTTTTATCTCGTCTGCATGCATCTTTGCCTTTAAGCCGTTCTCAATGCCTGCCTGAAGTATCCTTTGAGTCTCCTTCTGTGTATAGACACCTTCTTCACAGAAAACATCTATAAATTCCGCAAGTGAGTTTTCTGCAACGTATGGAATCATTTCATTTATGATAATATCTATATATTTCTCTTTGCTGTTTTTAAATTCAACAGGTACGGCATGAGCACCTATGAATGTAGGTATGATTTGAGCTTTGCCTGCATCATTAACCTGTTTTATGGCTTTAAGCATCTTTATTTCATTTTCAAAATCAAGTCCGTAGCCGCTTTTTGCCTCAAATGTCGTTGTACCCCACTCAAAAAACAGCTCAATACGTTCAAGAAGAGACAAGGCAAGCTCATCAACACTCGCCTGTCTGATTTTCTTTACCGTACTTAATATACCGCCTCCGGCATTTAATATCTCCATATAGGTTTTACCCTCAAGACGCATCTTAAATTCATTCTGCCTTGTCCCTAAAAATACGGCATGAGTATGGGGATCAACAAAGCCCGGCAGAACAGCTCTGTTTTTCGCGTCAATTATCTCGCAGGCTTCGTTAAAGTATTTTTTCATTATTTCGTCTGTTTTGCCTACATCCTTTATGACACCGTTTTTTACAGCGAAACCACCGTTTTCTATAAAATGCAGATCTATCATTTCATCTTTTGTTTTTGGTCTTTTTATGTCAGATACAGTATACAGATTTGCATTTACAACAATCAAATCCATTATTTTGTCCCTTTTAGTTTTTCTTTTACAACATCCTCTATCAAATCATCGTCAGCAACCTGCGGTATGGTTATAAGCCCGTCATGCTCAGTATTCCACTGGCTTGAAACCTCCATTGCATTTTTATTTCTTGCCCATGATCTTCTTGATACACCGACCATAACATCCCAATCCAGAGCCCTTTTTATTATTTTATCAACACGCTCTGAACCATCAAGAACAAGTCCGAATCCGCCGTTTATGGCTTTACCTATCCCTACACCGCCGCCGTTTGACAAAACAACCATACTCATACCCCTTGCAGCATTTCCAGCAAAACAGTGAACAGCCATATCAGCCATAATATTGCTTCCGTCCTTTATATTAGATGTTTCTCTAAACGGAGAATCGGTTCCACCTGTGTCGTGATGGTCGCGTCCAAGCATAACAGGTCCAATCTCTTTGTTTCTAATCATTTCGTTAAACTTCAGTGCAATTTTGACTCTGTTTGGGGCATCGGCATACAAAATCCTTGCCTGTGTTCCAACTACGAGTTTATTATCTTCAGCCGTTGTTATCCAGTGGTAGTTGTCCCTATCCTGCATTCTTCTTTTTGGGTCTATGATGCCTGCTGCAGCCTGATCTGTTTTATGTAGGTCGCTTTTTTTGCCAGACAGGCACACCCATCTAAACGGACCATATCCGTAATCAAAATACATAGGACCCATTATATCCTCAACATAGGATGGGAATATAAAACCTTCATCGGTTGTTTTTCCATTTTTAGCAACCTCTTTTACACCTGCATCAAATACGGCTTTTAGGAAGCTGTTTCCGTAATCCCAGAAGTATCCGTCCCTTTCTGTCAGTATTTTTATAAGCTCAAAATGTCTCCGCAGTGATTTATTAACCATCTCAACAAATTTGGGATGATTCTCTTTTATCATTTTTCTCGATTCTTCAAATGTCAAACCTTGAGGCACATATCCGCCGTCATACGGCACATGGCACGATGTCTGATCGCTTATAAGCTCCGGTTTTATGTCATGCTCAACCATATATTCAAGCAAATCAACAATATTTCCGTGGTATGCAATGGATATACTTTTGCCCGACTCAAGATACTCTTCTGCCGCATCAAAAACCTCTTTCAGATTATCGCTAGCCTTGCTTACCCAACCTTGATTGTATCTTGTTTCTATTCTCGATTTGTCAACTTCGGCAATTATACCCACACCGCCTGCTATCTCAACGGCTTTTGGCTGTGCACCGCTCATACCGCCAAGCCCTGAACTTACAAAGAGATGCCCAGAAAGATTTTTGTCCCAAGGAACACCCAAAAACATCTTTGCTGCATTGAGTATTGTTATAAAGGTGCCGTGGACTATACCTTGAGGCCCTATATACATCCAGCCGCCTGCGGTCATCTGTCCGTAGTTTGCAACACCAAGCTGAGCCGCTGTATGCCAGTCATCCGGATTATCAAACATACCAACCATCATTGAGTTTGTGTTGATAACCCTCGGAGCCTCTTTATGTGACGGGAAAAGCCCCAAAGGATGACCGCTTGCCACAACAAGCGTCTGCTCATCTGTCATAATCTTTAAATACTCTTTTACAAGTCTGTACTGCATCCAGTTTTGAAATACCTGACCTGTTTCTCCGTAGGTTACAAGCTCATAAGGATAAAGAGCTATATCAAAATCAAGATTATTGTCTATCATAACCTGAAAGGCTTTTCCCTCCAGTGTATTTCCTTCATATTCATCAATAGGTTTTCCCCATATTCTGCCTTCTGGCCTATATCTGTATCCGTATATTCTTCCTCTTGTAATTAGTTCGTCCATAAATTCTAAAGCAAGTTTTTCGTGAAGATGTTTTGGTATATATCTCAAGGCATTTTTAAGTGCCAGTTTTGTTTGATATTCGTTTAGATTAAAATATCTTGCCGGAGCCCTTCTTATACCCTCCTCAAATTTCGGATATTCCGGCAATTTATCAGGTAACTGTATCTTGGTTATTTCTCCCATTTTGCAACTCCTTCAATTAAGTTAAAAGGGGCTTATAAAAGCCCCCATGTTTTACTTAGATGGCGGTGTTATAACACTTGGGTCTGTTACAACGCCGTAGTAAGTAAATTTGGAATCAACAACCTTCTGCACCTGAACAGGTTTTAAAACCTCTCCGAGTTTGTTGAATCCTTTTATCTGTCCTGTTACACCGTTTATATCTTTGAGATTTGCCAAAGCTTTTCTAATTTTATTGGCATTTGTGCTTTTTGCTTTTTTGATTGCCAAAGCAAGTGTATAGACAGCATCAAAACTTGATGCACCAACCATGTCCGGCTGCATTTTATACTGCTTTACATATTGACTCATAAACCATTTTGCTATCTCTCTTTTGTCGTTTCTGTTCAAATCCGTTGTAATCAAAACACCGTCTGCAGCTTTGCCGGCAATTTTTAAAAACATCGGTGAATCGAAACCTTCCTGACCAAGCAGTGCTGCATTTATACCCAACCCTTTTGCCTGTTTTACGGTTAATGCTCCTTCTGAGTAATATCCTGTGCAGTAAATCAAATCAGGATTGAGTGCCTTTATTTTTGTCAAAAACGGTGTCATATCCTTTTCACCGAGTGAAAATGTCAAATTTGCTACAATTTTTGCACCGTTTTTTTGAGCCTCATTTATAAAACCTTTTGACAAAGATTTGCCAAAATCGTTATCCATTGTCAAAACGGCTATTTTCTTGGCTTTTAACATCTTTGCTGCAACATATCCGCCTGCAGCGCCCTCAACCTTAGCCAAAAACCCAACCCTAAAAACAAAGTTTCCGGCTTTTGTAATATCGGGATGTGTAGCATAGGCTACAACAAAAGGCTTGTGATATCTTTGGAAAATCGGAGCTGCTGCTCTTGTCGGTGTACTGTATGAACCGCTTACAACCCCAACAACCTTATCTTCTTGGATAAGCTTTCTTGCTATTGCAACAGCCTGTTGAGAACTAACAGCATCGTCATAGACAACCAATTTAACCTTTTTTCCGTTAATTCCTCCCATCTTGTTGAGTTTTTCAACAGCAAGCATAGCACCATGTTTTGCACTTGCACCGTCTGCTGCGGCAAATCCTGTCAGCGGAGCAAAAAATCCGATTTTAATCACATCTTGTGCAAAAGAAACTCCGCTCACAATAAAGGTGAGCAAAACACCCAACAACAAACCTCTAAACTTCATACAACCTCCCTATAAGTTTTGGTTTTTCAAGTTAAACAGACCTTCCGTCAACCTAAAAACAATCTGTGCAGCAAGTCTTGATGTTCTATCGTCTATATCCAAATTCGGTGCAACCTCGGCAATATCAAAGCTCTTCAATTTACCCGATTTAATAATTAGATTAAAAAATTCCAAAAACAGCACAACATCCATACCAAAAGGCTGCGGCGCACTTACACCTGGTGCTGTGGAAGAATTAAACACATCGCTGCATATTGTAAGATGAATGTTATCTGAAGTTTTAATAAAGCCCTCAACTATTTTTATTGAATGCTGCCTGTTGAAGAGCATATCGTCATAGGTTATCCATTTTGAGTTCATCTTTGATGCTTTATCAAACAGATAGGCTGTATTGGATGCCTTTTGTATGCCAAGACAGATATAATTAAAATCCATACTCCTGCTTTTTGCGGTATCGTAGGCTTTTGAAAAAGATGTTCCGCTTGATAGACCCTCGCTGTAATCCCTTATATCGAAATGGGCATCAAAATTTATAACAGATGGAACCCTTTTATTATAAGCAAGACTACCCATAATAGAGCCAAGTGCCACCTCGTGACCACCGCCCAAAACAACGGGAAACATACCCAGATTAAATATTTTTTCTATTTTTTCTGACAAAAGTTTTTGGCTGTCTTCAAGGTTGCTGATACATACAACATCTCCAGCATCATAAAGACCAAAATCTCCAAAATGCCAAGCAAGTGATGACAGCTGTTTTCTTATTGTATCAGGCGCATGAAAGGCTCCTTTTCTGCCTTTGTTTTTCTCAACGCCCAAATCACTTTTGAATCCAATGATGCAAACACCGCTTTTTTTGGAATTTTCATTGTCCAAATCAATATAACTTATAACCTGATGCCATCTTTTATGCAAATCACCATCCCCGTCAAATCTGCCCTGCCATAACTCTTTTTGCGGAAAATAACCTTCATTCATGTCGCCTACCTCTTTTAGTATATGCCGAACTGCTCTTTTTCTTTACTTTCAATATTAAGCGTATCATCTACAATGTCCAGCAGTGCCCTGCTTTTTATTATCTGTCTGCTTTTTTCTATATCAAATGAGAAAATTCTGTCCTCTTTTGTAAAGTCTATTTTTTTCCTGATGTGGGCATGGCAGGCCTCTACTACTTTTGTTGACTTCAAAGGACGCCTAAACTCAAGCCCCTGAGATGCAAGCATCATCTCAATTGATAGTATATGTTCAAGGTTATCCAAAACAGCATTGAATTTTCTCATAGCTATTGAGCCCATACTAACATGGTCTTCTTGTCCCAGCGATGTCGGAATACTGTCTGCGCTTGCCGGAAATGATAGGCTTTTGTTCTCGCTTGCCAAGGCTGCAGATACATATTGAGAAATCATAAATCCAGAATTTATACCTACATTTTCCATAAGCATCTTCGGCAGCTCTTCACTGTCTCCAGCAAGTAAAAGATACGCCCTTCTGTCGGATATACTGCCTGTTTCACTTGCAGCAAGTGCTGCATAATCGGCAGGCATCGCAATTGGCTCACCGTGAAAATTTCCTCCGCTTATAACCGTATCTTTGTCGATAATTACAGGATTGTCCGTTACTGAATTTAGCTCTGTTGTCAATATCTCCTTAAAGTGCAAAAACGCATTTCTTGCAGCTCCATGCACCTGAGGAATACAGCGCAGAGAATACGGATCTTGGACTTTATTACAGTTTATATGAGATCTAACAATTTCTGAGTTTTCAAGCAGTGAATATATTCTTTTTGCAACATACATATTCCCCGAATAGGGTCTAAGCGCATGAAGTTTTGAATCAAAAGGTTTTATAGACCCCTTAAGAGCTTCTATTGTCACTGCCGATATGATGTCTGCATGCTCCAAGCAGTTATAGAATCTGTCAAGACCAAATACGCCGAATGCACTCATAAACTGAGTTCCGTTTATCAAAGCAAGACCTTCTTTAGGGTGAAGTTCCAACGGTTTTTTATTGAACCTGTTCAAAATTTCCTGTGTTTTATACTGTTTGCCCTCAAAAACAACCTCTCCTAAGCCTATCAACGGCAGAAAAAGGTGTGCCAAAGGCGCCAAATCCCCGCTTGCACCAACAGAGCCTTTGGAAGGTACAATAGGAATAATGTCGTTGTCTATGTGCCAGATAATCCTTTCAAGCGTATCCAAAGAGACACCCGAATACCCTAAAGCAAGCGAATGCACCTTTATTATCATCATAAGTTTTGCAACAAATAAATCTACAGCTTCGCCTACGCCGCTTGCATGGCTTTTTAAAAGGTTATACTGAAGCTTGGCAGCATCCTCTTTTGATATAATACTGCTGCAGAGAACGCCAAAACCTGTATTAACGCCATAAACAGGTTTGTCTTTTGATAGTATATGTTTTATATATCCAAAGTTTTTTTCTATGTTTTTTCTTGCCTGTTTATCGATTATACCTTTTATTTTTCCTTTTGCTATGTCTACTGCAGCACCCGGCGTCAGCCTATCTTGCCCGTGTTTAAAAATATTTTTCAATTTTCACAACCCCTTTCATAAACCGCAAGAGTTTTTTGAGAATCTTCAAAGCATATCTCTTTTTTTAAAGAAAAATTATTTGCATCCAATATGTGTCTGATAGTAATTTTATCGGCATCAAGCTCAATCTGTTGTATGGGCTTTCTGTTTTCTTTTATGTAATTTTCAAATAGATTTATAAGTATGCGGTTGTCCACATCTTCTCTGTCGCACAAAATTATATTTAGTGTATTCTTATCTTCTATGCCTACTACTGCTGCAACTATCTCTCTGTCTTTCAAGGCAATGGTTATACTGCTTTTATTTCTTTTAAGTGTGGGTCTGAGGCTGTTTATAAAAGATGGTGCATAAAAATTAAACGCCCAGTGAAAAATAAGTTTCTTTAAGCTGTTGTAATGTTTGATTTCAAAAGCAGACACCGTATAAACAGAGCCTTTGAGAGTATCTAAAACCCTTTCTGCCAAACTCCGATTTTTAAATGACTCTTCAAGTTCACTGAGAGCATCAAGCAAATATTTGCTGCTTTCCCCTTCGTTCATCATGGCTTTCATATTTGAGCGCATAAGTTTCCAAATGGGCTTAAGCTTTTTTAAAAGCTCAAAACCGTCTTGGGTAAATATTATGGATTTTTTACGTTTATCGCTGTTATCAAGATGCAGCTCAACAAGATGCTTTTTTTCAAGAATTGAAATTATCTGACTGGCGCCTGACTGTGTTATGTCCAGATTTGAAGCTATTTCGCTGACCGTTAATGTTTTATATCTATCAAGCAGAAAAAAAACACCAAACCACGACGGCTCAAAGTCAATACCGCTTTCTCTGTATATAACAGAAACATCAGACAAAAATCGTTCGCTTATTCTTTTCATCCTTGTTCCCAGTATAAGCTCTTCTGCAACTTGAAAAATAGCCATAATATTCCTTTAATACTTAATTAAGTCCTTAATTATATTAACCATAAAATCCACATTTGTCAAGTGAGAAGGAACTTCTTGAGAAAATAAACATACAGTTATTTGAAAGATTTAGGCATATCCGTCATTATTCATAAATCTTTTTGTAATATCATAGTGATAGATTAAGAAAGGATTGAGTGAATGTCAAATATTGAGATTGACCCAAAAATCCTCCTTTCTTTTTGGTCTGTCAACCTTTTTGTATACACCTTGCTTAGGCATACTTTTAAAAATCTCCTCTCTTTTAATCATACCGCTTTTCTTTTCTCTCTTTGATGTATTTTTCCTTCTCTTTTACCTGTTTTCTTGT
>JALWEJ010000031.1 GCA_027014115.1 Desulfurellales bacterium | reverse complement strand
GTATAAATTTTATTTAAAGGTAATAAGTATGAAACTTAAAAGCTTGTATTTAAAGAATTTTAGAGTATATCAAGATGTAAAAATTATTTTTGATAATGATTTGAATGTAATTATAGGACAAAATGATATAGGAAAATCAACAATTTTAGAAGCATTAGATATATTCTTTGGACAAGAAGTTGTTAAAATAGATATAAATGATTTTAATATTAATTCTAAGGATAGTTTTATTAAAATAGGAGTAGAATTTGAAGTTAAGGATGATTTTGAAATAATTATTGATACTACAAATAAAACAAAATTAGTTGATGAATACTTATTAAACGAAAAAGGATTATTGGAAGTTATTAAAATATATAATATATCAAATAATAAATTATCAAAAGAAAAAGTTTTTATAAGAGCTAAATATCCAAATTGTTATGAAGTACCAATAATAAATTTGAAAATTAACAATTTAAAATCAAAATTGGAATCTATAAAAGATAACATAGATAATTATGATGATATTGATAAAACAAAAAGTGCTGATATAAGAAAGGCAATATATAACCATGATATTAATAGCTCTACGGAATTTAGTATTATTGAAATTGATTTACAAAAAGATGAAGGCAAAAATATTTGGAGTGCTTTACAAAAAGAATTACCGTTATATTTTTTGTTTCAGAGTGATAGAGAAAATAAAGATAGCGATGGAGATATACAAAATCCATTAAAAAGTGCTACAAAACAAATTGTTATGCAAGTAGAAGAACAATTTGAAGATATAAAAAAAGAAATAGAAACAAAATTAGAAGAAATTGGTAGGAAGACTATTGAAAAAATGCAAGATATGGGTTTGCCAATAGCCGATAATTTAAAACCTGTTGTAAAAAATAAAAATTGGGATAGTCTATTTAGTTTTACATTAGAAAGTGATGATGGTATTCCTTTAAATAAGAGAGGTAGTGGATTTAGAAGAATGGTTTTATTAAATTATTTTAGAGCAGAAGCTGAAAGAAAGGCAAATGAAAAAAATAATAAAAATATTATATACGCACTAGAAGAGCCTGAGACTTCTCAACATCCAAATCATCAAAAACTTTTAATTGATGCTTTAATTAAATTATCTAAACAAGACAATTACCAAATATTACTTACTACTCATACACCTGAGATTGCAAAAATGGTTGATAAACAACAATTGATTTTTATTGAAAAAGGAGAAAAACAGCCTAATATTGAAATAGAAGAAGATGAAAAATTAGAAAAAATTGCTAATGCTTTGGGTATACATCCTTATTATAAAAATAAGGTAGTTGTATGTGTTGAAGGTAGACATGATGAAAATTTTTTAAGGAATATTAACAAAATAACTGATTTATTTACAATATTAAATTTAGAATGTGTAGATATTATTCCAATGAATGGAGGTAATTTAAAAAACTGGGTTCAAAAAAATTATTTAAAAGATTCAAATATAATTGAAGTTCATATATATGATAGTGATTTAAACTCTGGTAAATCTACAAATCAATATAAAGAAAGTTGTCAAAAAGTAAATGAAAGAGATGATGAGTCTTGTTGTTTTTTAACAAAAAAACGAGAAATGGAAAATTATATTCATCCAAAACTTATTGAAGAAGAATTTAATATTTCATGTAATGATATATCAGATAGATGGGATGAAGCAGATATACCAAAATTTTTAATATCGAAAACTGGCAAAAATGAAGATGCAATAAAAGGTATTTTAAATGGAAAACTTTCTAAAAAAATGACAAAAGAATTATTTATAGAATTAAATGCATTTGATGAAATAAAAAATTGGTTTGAAAAAATTAAAGAATTATTGGAATAGTGTATGACTTGCGCACAGTTAAGAGGTTATTTATTTGAAATATTTGTATCTATAATGCTTGAAAAAAATGGATTTATAAAATGTGAATTTAGTAATGGAACTCAAATTAACCAACAACCTTGTGAATTGATTTCTCAAGATGGTGAATTGCAAGGTAGAGGTACAAAACATCAAATAGATTTTATTGGAATTTATGAAAGAAATATACCCTTTATTTATCCATTAAGGATATTGGTTGAATGTAAATATTATAAAAATGGGATTTATAAAAATGTAATAAGAGAATTTATTGGAGTTACAAAAGATATTGATGAAAATTATTTTTACAACCAAAGAGAAGAAAGAATTAGATTTTTAAATATCCCTATAGTATTCTCTGCAACCTTTTTTCATGAAGAAGCAATAAATTTAGCATGGGCACATGGAATAAGCACAGTTTCTTATCATAATATTCCAATTTTAAAAGATTTTTTAGAAAGATTAGATAATTTTGTTAATAATATCTGCCGAAGTAGAAACTATATTGTTAATGCTGATGCAAATCATGCAAAAGAAATGTTTTCAAATCAATTCGAAATTCCTGATTTACAAACATTTTTATTTGCCACAACAGAAAAAGGTTTATTATTAAATTTAATATCAAATGATAATTATCCTGACGAATTGTTCGAAAATACTGATGAAAGAAGCTGTGGAATTTATTTTTTAGAAAGCGATGAAAATCAAGATGAAAATAATAATAGAGTATTTTATATTTTATTACAAGATGATACTCAAAATAGAAGATTTTATTTTCAAGCAAGTGATGCTTTAATGCGAAAAGGTTTTTCAACATTGCCATTAAGAGATAGAATTTATGAAAAAATAAGATATTTTAAGCAGTTAACAATTATTAAAAAAATTTATGGCTTATATAGAATTATAAAATTAAATGTTGAATTTCAAAATCTTGAAAGAATTTTTTAAAGTATTATGATTCTATTCGCTCACACCCACCCAACAAAACCACCGGAAAAACTTGATGAGCATAAAGCATTGGTTGAAAAATATCTTCAAAAAATCATAAAAGAAAAAGAGATAGATTTAGAAAAAATTATAGATAGTTTTAAAATCAAAGATAGAGAGTTTGCAAGAAAACTTATATTTGATACAGTTATTTCGCACGATGAAGGCAAGATAAATCCTGCTTTTCAGTATCTAAAAATGCATAATGAAGCTTATGAAAAAGCTTATGAAAAGATGGATATTAAGAGTTCAAAACACTCATTTTTGGGTGCTAAGATGTTTTTTAAAAAATATATAGAAGAAACAGCAAATGAAGAGAGTGATGATGAGTTTAACAAAAAACTATTTTTACTTATCTCTTTAAGCTTTATTATATCAAAACACCATTCAAAGTTGGATGAATTTGATAGTTTCGTGGAAAGACTGCAAAATGAGCTTTTAGAAGAATGCTTTGAGTTTGGGGAGTTTGCACTGGAATTTAAATACTTTAGTATGGAGAGTTTTATTGCTATAAAGTTTTTATATTCTTTGTTGATAAGTGCAGATTATTATGCAACACTCGAGTATATGACGGATTTGAAAATAGATAGTTTTGGTTTGCTTGATGTAAAAAGAGCAAAAAGTAAGTTTGAGGATTTTGAGATTATTAAAAATATAAGGGCAAAAAACTACAAAAACCCCATAGACAAGCTTAGAAGTAAAATGTTTTTGGAGGCTGAAAGCAATCTTAAACCTTCAAAAAATGTCTTTTACTTGCAAGCTCCAACAGGTTCCGGCAAAACTTTAATGTCGTTAAATTTGGCACTAAAGCTGAATCCTAAAAAAATTTTTTACATCTTCCCTTTTAATACTTTAGTAGAGCAGACCAAAAATAAGATAGAAGAAATTTTTAAAACCCTCAATTTTGCCGTTATAAACTCTATTACACCCATAAAAGATGATGAAGAGGATGATAAAAATCAATATGAGAAAATCTACCTAAATCGGCTTTTTTATCACTATGAACTCATTTTAACAACCCATGTAAATCTGTTTGAAATATTATTTGGCACAGGTAAAGAAGCGAACTTTGCATTTTGGCAGTTGTGTGGAAGCGTGATAATTCTCGATGAGATTCAAAGTTATGACAATAACCTTTGGTGGTATATGGCGGAGTTTTTCAATGCTTTTGCAAAGCTTTTAAATCTTAAAATCATCATAATGAGTGCGACACTGCCAAAGATAGATAAACTTTTGGAACAAAAAGAGGAATTCGTCGATTTGCTTGACAGCAAAAAATACTTTTTAAATCCTCTATTTAAAGATAGAGTTGATGTTGATTTTTCACTTTTAGAAAAAGAAATTGATTTTGAAGTTTTGAAACAAAAAGTTTTAGAAGCAGATAGAGTTTTAATAGAGTTTATTAAAAAAAGCAGTGCAAGAGAATTTTATGAGTATATCAAAAAATTGAACGATGATTATGAAGTGTATGAGTTAAGCGGTGATGATAATAAACTTTTGCGAGAAAAGGTAATTAGACGAACAAAAGAAGCCAAAAAGATTATTATAGTTTCAACTCAAGTTATTGAAGCCGGTGTTGATATAGATATGGAGCTTGGCTTAAAGGATATCTCAACCTTTGACAGTGATGAGCAGTTTTTAGGGAGGATAAATAGAAATGCTCTGGGTAGAGGCAGGACATACTTTTTTGATTATGATAATGAAGAAGACATTTACAGAGACGATAATAGACTTGGCATAAGTTTAAAAGATAAAAAGATTAGAGATTATTTTGCACAAAAAGAATTTGAAAAATGTTACAGAGAGGTTTTAAAAAGATTGGAAGGAAAAAAAGAGAAATTCTTCGGTGTGCAGACCAATAAAGAGGAGTTTTTCAGCTTACTTCAAAGGCTTGAGTATAAAGAGATTTACAAAAAAATGAGACTTGTAAAAACAGGTGGAATTACAATATTTTTTCCTTTTAGATTAAGAATTGATGATGAGTTTTTGGAGCAGTTTGATAAAGAGTATCTTGAAGAGGGTTATTTAGACGGAAAAATTATATGGAAGAAACTTAAAAATCTAAACAGCATAGAAAACTTTACGCAAAAAGAGATAGAAAAATCAAAACTCAACTTTTATATGCAGTTTTTTATATTTAACTTGCCATATATCAAAAAACTCAATGAGTATAATGACGAATGTTGTGGAATTTACTTAATTGACGATCATGATGAGTTTATTGATGATGATTTCAAATTTGATAGAAGAAAATTTGTAGATAATCAAAAAAGAGAGTTTGATTTTTTATGAAATTCACAGGCACACTTATCAATTATTATTTCCACTGCAAAACGCAGTGTTGGCTTTTTGCCAACCGCATCAATTTGGAGGATAATTCCGAGGATGTGAGAATTGGGAGAGTTTTGCACGAAATTAGAGAAGATAAGGTCTCAGAGGTCAGTTTTGAGAGCATAAAGGTCGATAAGATAACAAAAGATTATGTGATTGAAGTCAAAAAATCTGATTCGGATTTGGAAGCCGCAAGGTGGCAGCTGCTTTTTTATCTTTACAAACTAAAGCAAAAAGGAATTGTAAAAAGGGGGAAGTTGGAGCTATTTGAGAAAAACAGACAGAACAAAAAGGTGCATTTTGTTGAACTCGGAGAATCCGAAGAAAATGAGCTTGTTGAGGTTTTGCAAAATATCGAAGAACTGATAAACCTGCCGAAACCGCCAAAGCCTCATTTTATGTCAAAATGTAAAAAATGCGCCTATTATGAGTATTGTTTTATATAAACTTAAGGGATAAAAATGGCAAAAGAGCACGCAAGATATATTTTTTCAATGGGCGAGCTGCACAGAAAGGATAACTCCATAGCATTCAGAAATGAAAAGGGCTCCACATATTTACCAATAGAAGACACAAGAGAACTATACTGCTTTAATGAAGTTAGTTTTAACACAAAATTTTTGGACTTTATATCAAAAGCTGGCATATGCATACATTTTTTTAATTATTACGGCTTTTACAGCGGGACATACTATCCCAAAGAACAGCTTATAAGCGGACGTTTAACTGTAAAACAAAGTGGAGCATATTTGCATAAAAGAACTACTGTAGCAAAATCAATAGTTCAGGCAATTGCAGACAATATTTATGAAATACTGTATCATTACTACAGACACGGCAAAAAAGCACTCAAACCCACACTTGACTGGTTAAAAAACGATGTTGAACAAATGCTTTCAAAACCGCTCGATATAAAACAAATTCTGTTTGTAGAAGGTCAGATATGGCAGGAATTTTATCTAAGTTTTAAGCATTTTTTGCCCTCTGATTTTTTGATGAACAAACGAGTCAAAAGACCACCGGATAACCCTATGAACGCCTTAATATCGTTTGGCAACAGTCTGTTATATGCAAAAACCATATCTATGCTGTATCATACACATTTGAACCAATCTATCAGCTTTTTGCATGAACCGAGTGAGGGAAGATTTTCTCTAAGCCTTGATTTGAGTGAAGCATTTAAGCCCATAATAGTTTTCAGAACCATTTTTGAGCTTATCAACAACAAAAAATTGAATATAGCAAAACACTTTGACAAAAAACTAAACTACGCACTGTTAAATAATGACGGCAGAAAAATATTAATAAACGCCTTTGAAAACAGAATTAACGAAAAATTTTTGCATCCAAAACTAAAACGCAGGATGACATACAAAAATGCCATAAAAATTGATGCGTATAAATTAATAAAATTCATTATGGAAGAGAGGGAATTTAAGCCGTTTAGATTAAAGGAAAAACTATGAGCAAACAATATAACTACAATTATGCCTTTGTTTTTTACGACATAGCAGACGAAGAAAGCGAAATTGGCAAATATCGAGTGGCAAAGGTGTTTAAAATATGCAAGAAATACTTTAAACACCACCAAAAATCGGTTTTTAGAGGCAACATAACACCGTCAAAATTGATAAAATTCAAGAATGAAATAGAAAAGGTTATTGATAAAGAAATAGATTATGTTTCAATTATAAAAATGCAAAGCAAAGCCGTTTTTGAGATAGTATTGATTTATTGCGCATTTTTGCAGTGTTCTTTTAAAAAGCAATATGATAGCGAATCGGTTGGAAAAAATATATAAAGAATCTTGTCAAGATAGACATTTTCATATAAAATGACTTTTGAAAATGCTGTTTTGGCCCTATTGAACCGACACAAGCCTTGTATTGAAATCCTCCACAACCTGCTGCGCTCCAATTGTGCCATCTGATTGAACCGACACAAGCCTTGTATTGAAAATTCAAGCGCTAAAGGATGACAGAGGCGGGGAATATAAAATTAAACCACAACGAACCTTGTATTAGGAAAAACCCATTCACTCTTCTACTTGTTAACTAAATAAGATGGAAAAAGCGGGGGCTCGTCTGCAGAAGACTATGCTCTCCCACAGACTAAAGAGGCCGCCACCGAGTAGCCCCGCAGCCCCAGCTTTGGACGACACCTAAAAGGCACGGTATTGGTGCATAGCCCACCGTCTCTTCACTAATAGAATAAGAGATATTTACCAAAAATCAAATGGCTAAACCGACACAAATCCTGTATTGAAATTATAATCTTAGCAAGCATCTATTTGTCTTTTATTCTTGACTTGACAGATGAGAAAAAAATATCTTTGGAGAGTGTTAGAAATTGGATGAACTAAAAGAAAAACTAAAAAGAGTTATGAACAGAGCAAATAACAAGGGACTTGATATATTTAAGAATATTCGCCTCTTGAGACGCATCACATTATCAATGACCCATTTAGTGACAACAGCCCCATAAGACTACTAAAACTATCTAAAGCAGATTACGAGAAAATACCTCTCCTAAACCAGCTAAAATATTTTTTGAATATCATAGAAAAAGAGGGAGAGCTCAAGCTTACAGCCAAAGAGTATTTGCCAACAAAAATTGTTTGCGATATCTACAATAAAGGATTTATCAAAGATGAAGCAATAGAAAGAGGAATTACAAAACTACGTAAAGAAATGGATGTAATGCCGATAAACCTAACGAGAATATTGGCTGAATTATCAAAAGTTGTGAAAAAGCGCAATAAAAAATCGAGTCTAACCAAAAAAGGCAAAATGCAGCTCAATGATGATTATGAACTCTTGAAAAATATTTTTCAAACATTCGGCTTAAATTTCAATTGGGCATATTATGACGGGTACGGTGACAATGAAATAGGACAGCTTGGGTTTGGATTTTCATTAATTATGTTAAGCAAACACGGTTCTGAAAAACACACAACTAATTTTTATGCAGAAAAATATATAAAGGCTTTTCCAGATTTGATTGAGCAATTTGAGCCTGCTATGCATTTTAGAACAATTGAGGAACAGGTTTTTAGATGTTATTCAGTTAGAACATTTGAGCGGTTTTTGAACTATTTCGGCTTGATTAACCTTGAATCAAAAAATAAAAAGTGGGGTGCAGATACATATATTACAAAAACTGAACTGTTTGATAAACTCATAAAAATATTACCGCACAATGATATACATAAAATTCCAAATGACTAAAAATAGTAGATAAAAAAGTAATTAACTTGCTCTTGACGATTGTCAAAAAAAACAGGTCTTGCTCCTACACAAAACATATTGTATCATAACCTATGAACACGATGTTTTATCTAAAACTTTTTCTGCATCATACAGTTACACTTTTGACAATTATCAATCCGATAGCTGCTGCAAGCATAATGGTAACGCTTATCGACACAAGAGATAAAGAGACGGTAAAATCTGTTTCAAAGCGCACCACTTTAGTTGTTTTGACAGCATCTGTTAACACATTTCTGATTGGTGAATACATATTCCAGTTTTTTGGTATCAATGTTTTATCGATAAAAGTAATAGGTGGCATTATTCTTATGCTTATATCAATAAACATGATTTACGGACAGCCCCTTAAAGCAAAAAGCACACCCGAAGAAAAAGATGAAGCAAAAGAAAAAGAAGATATAGCCATAGTCCCGTTGGGTATACCCATACTCTTCGGTCCTGCTGCCATTGCTTTATTGATTGTGTTAAACGACCCAAAATATGGATTTTACGGACATATCATAACATTGACAGCCATACTTGTTACATCATTTGTCATATATATATCACTTCTAAACGCTTCTGCAATAAACAGAATTCTTGGTGTAACAGGCATAAAGATATTTACAAGAATCATGGGTTTGATACTTGGTGCAATATCCTCTCAACTTCTAATTGCCGGCATTAAGGGTTTATGGAATGCTTAATCAAAAAATTTCGTATAAAAACCATAGCCGCACCTGTTTAATTTTTCTTTTTCTATAAATTCCAAAGAGGCTGAATTTATACAGTATCTTAAACCGGTCTGTGTCGACTCATTGTAAAAAAGATGACCAAGATGAGAATCGGCATATCTGCTTCTTACTTCGATTCTCTCCATAGAAAATGAAAAATCTTTATATTCAACAATATTGTAAGCCTCAAGCGGTTTTGTAAAACTCGGCCAGCCTGTTTTTGAGTCAAACTTATCCAAAGAACAAAAAAGCGGCTCTTTTGAGACTGCATCAACATATATACCATCTCTTGTTTCATTCCAATATAAATTATCAAACGGAGTTTCTGTGGCGTTTTTACAAATAACACTATACTGCTGTTTACTTAATATATTTTTCAACTCACCTTTTGACGGTTTTTTATAGCCAATCCAGTAATCTTTTTTATGAGGAAACAGCCTAAAACATTCCCTATTTTCCCAAACTTTTTCTTTAAAGCTTAATCTACCCGATGTATTTTTGTATGCAAGATAATCCTTTCTATATTTTTTGTGGTATGATTGGTGATATTCTTCGGCTTTGTAGAATTTTTCAAAAGGCAGTAGATTGACGCTTAAGGGTTTATCAAAGATTTCCGCTTTTTTCATTATATCGACAGCCTCCAATGAAGTATTTTTTTGGTTTTCATTGGTATAAAATACAGCAGGTCTGTATTGATTGCCTATATCACAAAACTGACCGTATTTGTCTGTTGGGTCTACTGCTTTTAAAAAAATTTCAAGCAGTCTTTCGTATGATATGTTACTCTTATCAAACAGAATCTCCAAAGCCTCATAATGGCCTGTATGAGTATAACAGACCTTTTCGTATGTAGGATTATCTACAAAACCCCCTGTATAACCCACCGTTGTTTGTAGGATACCTTCAACTCCATCAAAAGCCTCTTGAATACACCAAAAGCAGCCTCCGACAAAAACAGCTTTATCCATCATACACCACCTCTTCAATTACATAATTAAGTATACGGCTTTTTTTAAGAAATTCAATTTATATCTATTAATAATTTTTCTTAATTTATTAAAATAAAGTAATGTATGTACTGCAAACATATATAGTATTATTTGATATTCCATCTGTCTTTTGTTTGACAAAACGCCGCATATTGTATATGTATACTAATCTAAGTCAGTGGGCGGTTAGCTCAGTTGGGATGAGCGCTACCTTCGCACGGTAGAGGTCGGGGGTTCAACTCCCCTACCGTCCACCATATCCATGGGGGGCACAAAAAATGGATAATATAACAAGACTCATATTAACAGCAAGGGTGTATGATATAGTAAAAGAAACACCTCTAACACATGCTGTCAATCTTTCAAAAAAGTTAAACAACAAAATACTCTTAAAAAGAGAAGATCTGCAGGATGTTTTTTCTTTTAAAATCAGGGGGGCTTATAACAAAATCTCTCAACTTTCTCAAAAAGAAAAAGAAAAAGGCGTTATATGTGCATCAGCCGGAAATCATGCGCAGGGTGTTGCTCTTTCTGCAAAATCCATAGGCATTAAAGCAACAATAGTTATGCCAGAAACAACTCCAAACATAAAAATCAATGCTGTAAAAAGACACGGTGCTGAGGTTGTTTTGAAGGGTGATAATTATTCTGAAGCCTCAGACTACAGCAAAATCCTAACAAAAGAAACCGGTATGACCTACATACATCCATTTGACGATGAGCTTGTAATAGCAGGTCAGGGAACAATAGGGCATGAAATAATTAAACAAACAACAAAAGAGGATTTATTCGCAGTTTTTGTACCAATAGGCGGTGGCGGATTGATAGCAGGCATTGCCACATTTATAAAAAACATCTACTCAAACATAAAAATAATAGGCGTTGAGCCGGAAGACAGCAATGCTATGTATCTGTCAATCAAAGAAAACAGAAAAGTCGTTCTGAACAGGGTCGGTATATTTGCAGACGGTGTTGCCGTAAAAGAGATAGGCGACATAACGTTTGAAAAAACAAAACAGTATGTTGACGATATTATACTGGTCGATACAGACGATATAGCGTCAAGTATAAAAGATATATACTATGATACAAGAAATATTGTTGAGCCTGCGGGCGCTTTAGCTGTTGCCGGTATAAAAAAATATGTCAAAAAATATTCATTAACAAACAAGACACTCGTTGCCATAAACTCCGGTGCAAATATGAATTTTGACAGACTGAGTTTTGTTGCAGAAAGGGCTGTTATAGGTGAAAAACGAGAAGCACTCTATGCTGTTAAGATACCAGAAAAACCCGGAGAATTTAAAAGATTTTGCGAACAGGTTGTTAAAGACAAAAATGTTTCGGAATTTCACTACAGACTCTCAAGTAGAGACGAAGCTTATCTTCTTGTGGGTTTAACAATAGATTATGAAAAAGAAAACGATGAGATGCTGCACAGAATGAAAAAAATGGGGTATTACGCAATGGATATAACACCTAATGAGCTTGTCAAAAATCACATAAGATATATGGTTGGCGGAAAAACTCATCTTGTTGAAAATGAATTGTTGTATCACTTTAGATTCCCAGAAAGAAGCGGGGCATTGATGAAGTTTCTATCACACATGAAAGAAAATTGGAACATCTCTCTTTTTCATTATAAAAGGCACGGAGGAGAATTCGGCAGGGTTTTGGTAGGTTTTGAGATACCCAAAAATGAAAAAAAGGAGTTTGAGTCATCTTTGGATAAACTTCAGTATGATTATACAGACGAATCGACAAACATAGCTTGCAGGCTGTTTTTATAGGATAGATAATTTAGGAATATTGACAAAAATGTCAACAACACTATTATTAGGGCGTAAAAAAATTGACAAAACGGAGGTGAATATATGGCAGAAAGCAAAACCAAAAAACAACCTAGAGTTGTTGTGTTCTCAACACCTAGTTGCCCGTGGTGTACAAGGGTAAAATCTTATTTAAGACAAAAGGGTGTAATATTTAAAGATGTTGATGTATCAAGAGACAGACGTGCAGCCGAAGATATGGTTAGAAGAACAGGCCAGCAGGGAGTTCCTGTTGTTTTAATAGGCCACAAAGCTATAGTGGGATTTGATAAACCAAAAATCGACAAGTATCTGGGACTGTGATTTAAAAACAAAGGGGCTGTTTATGATATATTCAGACGAACTTGAAACCATGCCGAGGGAGGCATTAGAAGCTCTTCAGTTAAAAAGACTAAAAAACATGGTTGAGCGTGTATATAACCTTGTTCCGTTTTACAAAAACAAACTAAATGAAAATAAGATAAAACCGGAAGAGATAAAGACGCTGGACGATTTAAAAAGACTGCCTTTCACAACAAAGCAGGATTTAAGAGATAACTACCCCTTCGGCATGTTTACACTACCACTTGAACAGGTTGTAAGGGTTCATGCATCAAGCGGAACAACGGGAAAACCAACTGTTGTAGGATATTCAAAAAGAGATATTGATGTATGGTCTGAACTCATGGCAAGGTCTTTTGCAGCATGCGGAGTAGGAAGAGGTGATGTTATCCAAAATGCCTACGGATACGGCCTGTTTACAGGGGGACTCGGGGCTCACTACGGTGGAGAAAAACTTGGTGCAACCGTTATTCCTATTTCAGGCGGCAACACCAAAAAACAGATAATGATAATGAAAGATTTTCAATCAACTGTTTTGACAGCAACCCCATCATATACGCTATTTCTTGCAGAGACCTTGAAAGAAATGGGTATAGAAAAGAAGGATTTAAGCCTCAAGGTCGGCATATTGGGAGCTGAGCCGTGGAGCGAAGAGATGCGCAACAATATCGAGGAAAAACTCGGCATAGATGCTTTGGATATATACGGTTTAAGTGAAATTATGGGACCGGGTGTTGCAATAGAGTGTAAAGAGGCAAAAAATGGCCTTCACATCTGGGAAGACGCATTCATACCTGAAATTATAGACCCCGAAACAGGTGAGGTGTTAAAGGATGGCGAAGAGGGTGAGCTTGTAATAACAACAATTACAAAAGAGGTTATACCGCTTGTTAGATACAGAACAAGAGATATAACTAGAATCATAAAAGAACCGTGCATCTGTGGAAGAACACACAGAAGAATAGAAAGAATTAAGGGCAGAAGTGACGATATGCTCATAATAAGAGGTGTGAACATATTCCCATCACAGATTGAGTCTCTGCTGATGGATACAGAAGGGGTTGAGCCTCACTATCAGCTAATCGTTGACAGAGTAAACAATCTCGATGTGCTTGAGGTTAAAGTTGAGGTAAGTGAACAAATATTCTCAGACGAAATAAAACAACTTCAAAATCTGCAAAAGAAAATAGAAAAAGATGTCAAAGATTTGTACGGAATCAACATAAAGGTAACAATGGCAGAACCAAAGAGTCTGGAAAGATTTGAGGGCAAAGCAAAAAGAGTTATTGACAAAAGAAAGATTTAAGGAGATAAAATCATGAAAAGAATAAAACAGATTTCCGTATTTATAGAAAACAGACCGGGAAGACTTGTTGAGGTTGTTGACTTGCTCGGCAAAAACTCTATAAACTTAAAAGCCCTCTCTTTGGCAGATTCTTCAGATTTTGGCATAGCAAGACTGATTGTTAAAGGCACAGAAGAAGCCGTGGATGTCTTGAAAAAGAACGGCTTTACAACAAGCATCACAAACATACTTGCATGTTTAATAGATGATAAGCCGGGAGCGTTGGCAAACATCCTTACCCTGCTTGCAGATAACAACATAAATATTGAATATATGTATGGATTTGCATCACCCATAAAAGATAAAGCGGTTATGGTTTTTAAACTCTCCGATTTGGATAAGGCACAAGGGTTGTTTAATGAAAACGATATTAAACTATTATCTCAAGAAGAGATAAAGGAGATTTAGTTATGAAAAGGTTTGTTTTTTCTCTACTGGCTTTTGTTTTTTTAATTTCTTTTACATCAAATGCAAAAACAATAAAAATAGGTGCTTTGGTATCCATAACAGGCCCTACGGCATTTTTGGGTGAACCCGAAAGAAACACACTAAAAATGCTGACTCAAGAAGTAAACACCAAAGGAGGTATAAACGGAAACAAGATTGATTTGATAGTTTACGACACAAAAGGAAACCCCTCAAGCAGTGTTGTTTTGGCAAGAAAGCTAATTTACTCAGACAAGGTTGATGTAATTATAGGCCCAACAAGAAGCGGTTCAACATTGGCAATTATACCCCTTATCGAAAGAAGCAAAACCCCTCTTATATCAATGGCTGCAAGCTACAAAATTACAAAACCTGTAAAAAAATGGGTATTCAAAACAGCACCCTCAGACAGTCTTGCTGTTGAGAGGTTATACAGCTACATGAAAGACCATAAGATAAAAAATATTGCCATCATTACAGCCTCAACAGGTTTTGGTTCAAGCGGAAGAGAAGAGTTGAAGAGATTGGCATCAAAATACGGAATAACTATATTAAATGATGAGCTTTTTGGACCAAAAGATACAAATATGACATCACAGCTTATAAAAATCAAGAACACAAGGGGTGTTCAAGCTATAGTATGTTGGGGAACAAATCCTGGACCTGCATCTGTTGCAAAAAACGCAAAAGAGCTAAAGATAGATGTTCCTTTATTTATGAGTCACGGTGTAGCAAGCAAGAAATTTATCGAACTTGCAGGCTCTGCCGCAGAAGGTATTATACTGCCTGGAGGAAAACTTCTTATTGCCAATCAATTACCTAACAAAGACCCACAAAAAGCTATTTTGCTTGCATATAAAAAAATGTATGAATCAAAATACGGTTCTGTCTCAACATTTGGAGGACATGCATACGATGCATTCAACATCATAAAAAAAGCAATAGAGAGAGGCGCAGACAACAAAGCATCTCTGAGAAATAAGATAGAACAAACCAAAAATTTTGTCGGAATAACAGGTGTGTTTAATATGAGTAAAAAAAATCACGAAGGATTAGACCCGAGCGCATTTTCTGTTGTAGAGATAAAAAACGGAAACTGGAAGCTTATTGCTTATTAAGTTTTGACTCTTTCTGCTTGGATAGATACTTTTGAAAAATTTTTGAAGCTGCGGCAGGGTCCATTTTTGATATGATGGCTCCTGCTTTTCGTGGCTGCATGAAGACAAGTATTTCTGCAGCCACATCTTCATTCATTTTGGCAAGCTCTGCTGCTGCAGCCTGTGGTTTTGCATTTGCGTAAATGGACGAAAGCTTTTTTATTCTTTCGCTTGCTATCCGTTTTTTTAAAGATTCAAGCTCCTGTTTTTTTTGATTCACATAATTATCCAATTCTTTCTTCTGGTCTTTTACATATTTATCGGTGGCAAGTCTTTCCTTTTCTAAAGCTTTTTTTTCTTCTTCCAATTTTTTCTTTTCAGATTCAAGAATATTGATTTTGTTGTCTATAATTTTTTCAATAGACTTTAATTCATTAATTTTTTCAACTATATCGCTTACACTTTCGGTTTTAACATTTTTTTTCGAAAAAGAACAAACAGGGTTCAAAAAAACAAATACACTAACCGTCAGTCCTACTGCTATAAGCCTTGATACTTGCAATTTCATCCAAAAACCTCATTTCTTTTTGCGATTCTTCTTTAATGTATCTTTCATACTCTTTTTCTTTCAATTTCTCAAGTTTCTTCTTTTCTATATTTAGAACTTTAAGTTTCTCAACTATTTCTTTACGTTCGTTTTTTAAGGCTTCAATAATATTTATTATGTGTTTAATTTCCAATTCCGTTTTTTCTATATTGTCAGACAAAAACAGAAGCATGTTTTTATTGGGTTCTTCTTGAATTATTACATCAATCTTTTTTCTTCTTGAGCTGTTTTCTTTTTCAAGTTCCATTTTGAGCTTTGACTTCTGCTTTATAACGGCATCTATATTTGCAATCTCCAGCATATGCTGCTTAATCAAATCTTCCTTTATTTTTAGAAGCTTTTCAAACTTAAAAACAAACAACTGCAACTATCCTTTGAAGATATTTTCCATAATATTCAAAGTATCTTGCATGGAGTAAAATTCGCTCACCCCTTGTGCCAAAAAATCTTCTACTCTTTCTATATATTTTATGGCTTCGTCTATATCTTTATTTGTCCCTTGGGTATACGCACCTATATTTATCAAATCTTCGGATGATTGATAAACCGACAAAATTTTTCTAACTTTATTCGCAAGCTGCTTGTGTTTGTCGTTTGTAATCGAACTCATAAGCCTTGATATACTTTTTAAAACATCGACGGCGGGATACCTTCTTCTTTCTGCAATAGAGCGTGATAGAACAATATGTCCATCCAAAATAGAACGTGAAGCATCTGCAATAGGCTCCATCAAATCATCCCCATCAACAAGAACCGTATATATAGCTGTTATGGAACCGTTTTTAAAATTCCCGGCTCTCTCCATTAATCTGGGCAACAGAGTAAATACGCTCGGTGTATAGCCCTTCGTGGTGGGAGGCTCGCCAACTGCTAAACCTATCTCTCTTTGAGCCATAGCAAAACGGGTAACAGAATCCATCATAAGCATAACATCCATACCCTTATCCCTTAAAAATTCTGCGATGGCTGTTGCAACAAAAGCCCCTTCCCTTCTCAAAAGAGGCGCTTCATCGCTTGTTGCTACAACAACAACACTTTTTTTCAATCCCTCTTTTTTGAGGTCATTTTCAACAAACTCTCTAACCTCTCTGCCTCGCTCACCCACAAGAGCAATAACATTAACATCTGCAGAACTGTTCCTTGCAATCATACCCATCAGAGTACTTTTTCCAACACCGCTTCCGGCAAATATACCAATTCTTTGACCCTTTCCTACGGTCAAAAGACCATCGATAGACTTTATACCAAATTCTATGGGTTTTTTTATGATTTCCCTGTCAAAAGGCGCTACAGGATTAGGATATATGGGGTAAAATTTTTCTATATTTATCGAACCTTTGTTGTCTATGGGTTTTCCAAGAGCATTTACCACTCTTCCAAGCATGCCGATTCCAACAGGCACACTTAAGCCCTTATTGGCAGATTTTACAAGGCTGTCTGCCTCGATACCGTCAAGTGTTCCAAGGGGCATTAAAATTATACCGTCTTCTTCAAAACCTACAACTTCGCTCTCCATAAAACCGTTAGATGTGTTGATTATGCACACATCTCCTATTTTTACATTTTTCGGACCTGTAGCTTTTATTGTAATGCCTGCTACTTTTTTTATTTTTCCGCATGTAGATATAAGGTTTTTGGATTCTATTATCGAGACAATGTCTTTAAGTTTATCCATTTTTGATACTGCTTGCTACCTGTTCCATCTTTGAGTCAACGCCGGCATCAATTACATTGCCGTTTTCTTCCTCTATTAGTATGGAACCACGCGGCAGATTATCATCGGATACTATACTGATGCTCTTATCTTCTGATAAAGTATCTATATTTTCCTCAACATTTTTGGCATCTTCAGGGTTGAGCTTTATCTTTAATTTTGAACTCTCCGTCAAACCCAATGCCTCTTTTACCATACCGCTTATAATCTCTTTGTCTTCTTCTATCTTCTTTGAAATAACTTTATTGACTATGGTTAAAATGGCATCCGTTGCAGCATTTTCAAGTTCTTTGTATCTGTTGTTTATATCTTGTGTTGTTTGGATAAGTTTTTGGATAGATTCATCGAGTTTTTTTGAATATTCGTTTGTTGTTTGAGCAAGTTTCTGTTCTGCTTCTTTCAAACCTTGCTCGTAGCCATCTTTATAACCCAGCTCAAAACCCTCTTTTTTTGCCTGCTCTTTTATAAGTTCAGCCTGTTTTAAAGCTTCTTGCTTTGCAACCTCGACTATCTCTTCAAGCTCTTTTTGAATTGCCTCTTTATCTACACTTTGGGCTGCCTGTTCATTTTTTGGCTGATTTTTTACATTACTATCTTCTGTTTGTTGATGTTCTTCTTCGGATAAATCTTGAAACTCTTTTTCTATTCCCTCTTCAAGCTCTTCAAAAACATATTCCTTAACTTCTATTTTCATACTATGTCAAAACTTCCTCGCCGCCGCCTCCAATCGAGACAACACCCTCTTCATCAAGTTTTCTTACAACATCAACTATAACCTTCTGAGCCTTCTCAACATCCTTCACTTTAACAGCACCCAAGAACTCAAGCTCTTCTTTAAGTGTATCGGCTGCTCTTGAGGACATGTTGCTGAAGAATTTATCCTTAAGCTCGTCACTTGCACCTTTCAAAGCCAGTATCAAATCTTTCTTGTCAACATGTTTGAGAAGTTCTTGTATATCGTTATCATTAAGTTTAAGTATATCCTCAAATACAAACATCATATCTCTTATTTGGCTTGCCAAATCTGGGTTATGTTCCGCAATGGAGTCAATAAGGGCTTTTGATTCAACCCTGCCCATTCTGTTGATAATTTCAGAAACCTTTCTCACTCCTCCAAGCTCTATGTTTGAACCGCTCAGGTTTTCAACCTTTGTTTCAAGTATTTTGGATACATGCTTCACGATTGCAGGAGATACATTTTCAAGAGATGCAACCCTGAATGTAACCTCCGATTGTATTTCTTTTGGTAGATATGAAAGGACCTCAGCTGCTGTTGAATGGTCTAAATGTGCCAAAATAATGGCTATGGTTTGGGGATGCTCGTTTTGTATAAATTTTACAAGCTGTTTTGGGTCTACATTTTCCAAATACCCAAAACCGTAGTTTGACTCCATTATTTTTACAAGCTTGTCTATAACCTTCCTTGCTTCTTCGGGTCCCAATGTTTTTACAAGAATCTCCTTAGCATATTCAAGACCACCTGCACTCATAAACTCTTTTGCCTTCACCATTTTATAGAATTCATCAACAACATCTTTTACAATATCTGGGTCTACGGTTTTCATAAATGCTATTTCTTTGGATATTGCCTCTATCTCAAGGCGAGACAGATGGGTAAAAACCTTAACAGAAACCTCTTCGCCCAAAACAATGGTTAAAATAGCAGCTTTTTGAGCAGGGGTTAAATCATCAGCACTATTTATTACCTGTTTTTCATTTGCCATAGCCATATCTCCCTATTTTTTGGAAGACATTATAGCCTTCATTAAATTTGCAATTTCTTCAGGGTTTTCTTCTGCTATTTCTATAATCTTTTCCCTCATAACTTTGTTCTTTATAGCCTCTTCGTCAATATGTTCCTCTTCGTCAAGCTTGTGCGCAATTTCTTCTTCTATATCTTTTACACTCTTTCCTTTAACCTCTTCCTCTGTCAACATCTCTTCGGCTTTGGATAGGGATTCTTCACTTTCAAGTTCAGGTACACTGATTGATGTAACATTTTTTATATATTTTCTTAAGAAGAAGAAGTAGAATAAAAGCACAAGCAGTGCAACAATAGCATATTTATAGTAACTTGACAAAGAAACAACAATATTACCTGCACTACCCATAATACCACCTGTTTGTTTAATTTGCTTGGAAGAAGATGAAAACGCCATGGATGAAACACTAACCTGATCACCCCTTTGTTTATCATACCCTATAGCCTTCATTACTGAATCTTGTATTAGCTTAATTGTCTGAGCATCTTGGGGTTTGTATTTATAATCAACAATTTTGTCCTTTTTATTCTTTACAGGCTCATAGATGCCGTCGGTTATAACAGCAACCGATATTCTTTTTATTTTTATCCTCTGTTCGTCTGTATATGTCTCAGTTTTTCCAACATCATAATTTGTGATTGTCTTGGATTTTTCACTCTTTGCAGAAGATTGGGTTTGTGTTTTGTTTTTATCAACATTTGATATAACGCCTGGCGTTCCACCGGGTGTTGGTGTTTGTGAGGTTGACTCCTCGTTTTGCTCACTCACAACAACGCTTTTTGGGTCATATTTTATACTCTTTGTTTTTACCTTGCTTAAATCAAGAACAACATCTACCGTTGCAACAAATTTGTTTTTCCCTAAAATAGGTGTTAAAAGCTCCGATATCCTATTTTTATACTCCTCTTCAAGAAGTTTTTTATACTTTATCTCATTTGCCGTTAAAAGCTCTCCATCATCTTCATTCTTTGTTAAAAGATTTCCTTCAGCATCAACAATGGTTACATTTTTATAGCTTAATCTAGGTATGCTTGATGCAACAAGTTTTTGAATAGCCGTGATTTGTCTTCTTGATAAAGGACTGTATAAATCAACCACAATACTCGCTTTCGGTGCTGTCTCCTCTTCGGTAAATATGGTTGGCTTTGGTATTGCAAGATTTACCTTTGCTCTTTTAATCTCCGATATGCTTTCTATTGTTCTTGTAAGTTCTCCCTCCAATGCCCTAACATAGTTTATATTTTCAACAAAATTTGTTGTTCCAAAATGCTGCTTATCAAAAATCTCAAAACCTATAACTCCGTGTTTGGGCAATCCAGCAGCAACAAGGTCAAGTCTGAGTTTATAGACTCTATCTTTGGGAACCTCAATTGTTGTTCCACCAACAAGTTTATAATCAACTTTTTTCTGTTCAAGATACTGGACAACACTCGATGCATCCTGTGGTGAAAGATTTGAAAAAAGAGGCGTATATTCAACCTTTGACGAAACTGTAATTATAAAAATTACAGCAAAAATCAAAACACCTATAGATGTAAAAAGTATTATTTTTTGCTGTTTTGTCATTGTATCAAAAAACTTTTTCAATTGTTCCAATAAAAGCTTAAAATCCATATTACAAAAGTATATTTAAAATGATTGTTTTATCAAATAAAAAATGAATCAAACCTGCATACGCATAATTTCTTCGTATGCTTTAATCGCCTTGTTTCTAATCTCCGTTACAAGCTTCAACGAGATATCTGCCTTTTCGATTGCCATAACCGCATCCTGTATATTATCCATTTTTCCTGCTGCAATATTTTTTATAGAGTCATCGGCTTTATTTTGAAGTTTATTCACCTCATCAAGTGACTTTTTCAAAATATCGCCAAAGGCATCATCGGTCTTTTGGCTCTTTTTAGAGCTATCGGTAGGGTCTGCCTGAAGTTTTACACCTATCTCGTCTATTTTCATCTTACCTCATATAATAATAATTTCTCAAACAAAATCAACCCCTTAAAACACTCAATGCCGATTGAGCCATCTGCTTGGCAGAATCTACAACCGAAACATTGGCTTGATAGGTTCTCATTGCATCTATAAGATTTGTCATCTCAACAACGGGATTGATATTGGGATATGCTATATAACCGTCTTTGTTAGCCAAAGGGTTATGGGGGTCATATTTAAGTTTAGGCGGCGTATCATCCCTAACAACATCAGCTACTTTTACCTCTTTTAGGATATCAGAAAATTTTGGATACTCTTTAGCCTCAAATACAACATCCCTTCTTCTGTAGGGTCCGCCTTCTTTTGTTTTTACGCTGTCTGCATTCGCTATATTCGCAGAAATGATATTCATTCTGAGTCTTTGGGCTTTCATGCCGCTTCCGGCTATTTCTATACCGTCAAAAAAACTCATAGTCTACTCCTTATATGTCTCTTGAGGCTGAAATAACATCTTTATACTGGTTAAACTTGTATCGTTCGAAAGCTGTCAAAGCATTGGTTAGTATTGTATTTTTTGCAAGCTGCATCATTTCAGTATCGAGATTAACATTGTTTTGGTCGTTTCTTTCAAGATAATCGTCCCTCAATTTTTTCGTAAGATAAGCAAAACCATCTCCATCTTTTATGTGTTTTTCATCTGTGATTTTTAATTCAATCTCTTGTTTTGCAAAATCAAGCACATCTTTAAACGGTATATGCGTTGCACGGTATCTTGGTGTATCTGCATTTGCAATATTGCTTGCTATAACATCCTGTCTGATTGAAGCTATATTTAAAGCCTTGTGCAGATAACCTATAGCAGAGTCGTTAAGAAACATAACCACACCCCCTTAGCACTCTATCTATTAGCATAAACCATTCCCATAAACAGCAGTGTAAGCACCTAAACTGTCTTGGAAATTTATCTATCTTTTAGTTTTATAAGTATGGTTATTTTGTCTTTTTGATGGGAAAAATTTAGAGTTCCGTTTAGATTTTCAACCATCTTTTTGACTATATGAAATCCTAAACCAAAACCTTTTTTACTTTCAAATTTATCCTCGAATAAAACGGCTTCGTCTGTACTGTTTTCTATTTTTATTAAGATATCCTTTTTGTCTGTTTTGTATATTTCAATATCTATACTGCCGTTTTCTTTTGAAAATTTTACTGCATTTTCAATAGTGTTTTTCAAAATGAAATATAAAAATTCCTGATTTGAGGTTATGTTTTCTACATTTATATTTGTGTTTATTTGTATGTTTTTGTCTTTTGTTAGAAACAGAAATTCCTTCTGGATTAAATCCACAACCTCTTTTATATCGACCTTTTTGCTCTTCCACGGAAAAGCTTTGTGTTTTTGGAAGTTCAAAAAATTACTCAAAAAATCCTTTGCCTTTAGAAGGCTTACTCTGACTTCTTCATCATTTATATAAAACAGAGCACTTGATATGGGCGTCAAAACCTCATGAGAAAACATCTCTGTAAATTCTTCTAGATCTTCGTAGGATTTTTCAATCCTCTTAAGCCATCTTAGGCTAAACAAAAAAGCAAAATAGCCAAACACGACACTAATAAAAAACGAGAAAGCCACATATATGAAAAATTGACCGATATACAGGCTATAAACAGTTGATAAGTCATAAGCACCGATAACTCTATACACACTATCTTTTATGTTTGAACAAAACAGAATATGGGAATCTATTTTTAGATACCCATCCCTTTTAACAGTCGATATATCGACATCTTTTGAAATATTGCCGTAGACGATTCTGTCTTTATTGTCTGCAATTACAACCTGTACTGTTATAGGAAGTGGAGCAAAATCCAATTCATTAAACACAAATGCATTCTCTACAGCATACACCTCGTTTTTAATTATCTTTTTTATATTATTTTGCTCTTCATTAAACGCATGATAGATATAAAATGAGCTTGCAGCAAAAAGAAACAAAAAACTCATCAGAAAATGTGAAACTGCAAAGTTAACGCCAATCCTTCTTATCTCTTTTTTAATCATTTATCTTATACCCAACACCTTTTACACTTGCAATAATACCTTTTCCTATCTTTTTTCTTATGCTGTATATGTGGGTTTTGAGTGTTTCGTAACTGCCTTCGCTGCCCCATACATAATCAATCAAAAAATCGTAATTCATAGGTTTTGGTCTGTTTTTTAACAACACTTCAAGCAAAGCAAACTCTTTTTTTGTTAAACCAACCTCTTTGGAATTTTTTAGTACTGTTTTATTTTCAATATCTATTACAATCTCTTCGCCTATATTTATAGCTGAATCTTTATAATACCGTTTTAAAACAGCTTTAATTCTTGCGAGCAGCTCTTTTGGTTCAAAAGGCTTTGTTATATAATCATCCACACCGACATCAAAACCTGACAGCTTATCATCAAGTGAAGATTTTACGGTCATTATGATAGTTGGTATATCCGGTTTTTGTTTTTTAAGTGATTTTATAAAATCAATCCCGCTTTTTCCCTTAAGCACCCAATCAACAAGAAACAAATCATATCCTAAAAAAACAACAGATTCTGTATCTTTAAACCACTCAACATCAAATCCTTTCGAACGCAAAAAATCATATACAGCCTTCCCCAATATTATGTCATCTTCAAGCAAAAGTATCTTAATCACAAAATACCCGCCAAAAATTCAATAAATTCATCGGAATCATTAAAACACTCTGTTCTTAAAAAATATTTAAACTGCAAATCCTTAGCCAATTCTGCGTACTCAATATCAATTTCGTAAACCGTTTCTGTATTGTCTGTTACAAAACTTATAGGCACAACAACCAAAGCCTCATAATTCTTTTTAGCAAGCCCTTTTATTGTTTCAGCAGTTGATGGTTCAAACCACTTAACGGGTCCCAGTTTTGACTGAAAAGACAAAAAAACCTCTTTTTCAAACCTCTTTTGAAGATACTTCTTAAAAACCTCAAGGTCATTTCTATATGAATCCTTTGTTTTTTGAGCCAAACTCTCGGGCAAAGAGTGTGCGCTTAATATTACTGCTGTTTTTGTGTTGTTTGGTATAAGTGTTAATTTATCTTTTATTGAATTTTCAATTAAATCAAAAAATTTTCCGAATATGCAAAACGGCGCAGATACATTTTTTACATTCTCCAATATTTTTCCGTGTGTTGTATGTGAATAAAAGCCATACATAGGTATATAAAAATTTAAACTGTCTTTTTTTATCTTAGGTGTTGAATATGAAAATTTAAATTCAATCTCTTTGTTTGTTCTGTTTTTTAATTTTTCTTTCTGTTTCTGTGTTACTTGAAAAATCGGTGATTTTTTTGATTTATAGATAGAATATGTGCCAAACATTCTGCATGCTGTTATCACAGCAGAAACTGCGACTCTCAGCGGCTGTTTTGCAGGTATAATATTTTTATCATTGAACATATTGAACAAAAACACAGGTATGTCTGCTAAACTTTTAATGCCACCCAAATTTACCAAAAAAGTTTTTTTCACAACCACCTCGTTTTTTATTTTAACATATTATAGGTAAAGTTTTGGTAAAATAAAAAGCTTTTTATCCGTGGATAGTCTCTACAAGTATTTTTACCATATCCTCACTAGTCTGCGGCAAAACACCGTGGCCCAAATTGAATATGTGCGGTATATCTTTTGTGGATGCAAGCAGTTGTTCTGCGGCTTTTAAAAGCGCATCTTGGCTTGAAAGAAGTAGGGTATTATCCAGATTGCCTTGAACGCATTTTGAACTTGCTTTATGTATTTCTCTAATATCTTCTCTCCAGTCAACGCTCAAACAGTCAAAATCAAGATTTGTGATTTCATTCTTTATATAAGCTGAATTTTTTATGTAATAAATTGACGGTATATTCAAAGATTTTGCTATATTTTGATTAAACGGAAAGATAAAATCTTTATAGACACTTTTTGGGACAATGCCGCCCCAACTGTCAAATACCTGAACAGCATCAACGCCGGCTGCTATCTGAAGATTTAAATAATCTATAGTTAAGTCTGTCAAGACATTCATTATTGCAGTATATTTTAACGGGTTTTTGTAAATAAAAGAACGAATTTTATAAAAATCTCCACCTGCACCAAAAAGATAGCATCCAAGCGTAAACGGTGCTGCCGAAAACCCAATTAAAGGCGCATCCTTAATATTATTTTTTATAATTTCTATTGTATCTGCCACAAACATAACAGATTCAATATTGTCAGAATCGTACGACAAATTGTCTAAATCCAAATTTTCAACAAACGGAGATACTCCATCTTTGTATGTCAATTTTGCGCCAAGTGCCAAAAGCGGTATAAGTATGTCGGAAAACAGTATCATGGCATCAACATCAATTTCATGCAAGGGCATTATTGTAACCTTTGAAGCAAGCTCCGGTGTTGTGCACATTGTCAGAAAATCGTACTGCTCTCTCAATTTTCTATAGCTTTTTAAGAATCTCCCTGCCTGCCTCATAAACCATACCGGCTTTTTGTTATAAACAGCACCCGATAATGTATTTAAAAACAGCTCTTTTTTATTCATTTTGCCTCCAACCAGTTATGGGCGCTTTTTATATTGACGGATATTGGTATATCAAACTGCACCACATTTTCCATAACTTTTTTTGTAATAACCTCAACCTCTTCCACAATATCCTCTTTTGTTTCAACAAGCAGCTCATCATGCACCTGCAAGATTATTTTTACATCCAAACCCGAAAGCTCTTTATCAAGCTCAACCATTGCCATTTTTATTATATCTGCAGCCGTTCCTTGAATCACGGCATTGACAGCAGCTCTTTTTTCAAAACTTGATAGGCGTTGATTGGATGAGTTTATGTTATAAAAATAGCGCCTTCTTTTGAAATATGTTTCCACATAGCCCTTTTTTATCACTTCATCTATAGTTTTATCTATAAACAACTTTACCGACTCAAACCTTTCAAAATACCGTTCTATAATTTCCTTGGCTTTTGAGTTTTGAATATTGAGCGTCTTAGCCAGAGAAACATAGCCCATACCGTATAAAATACCAAAATTTATAACCTTTGCCATTCTCCTTAGATTGTGGTCAACCATAGTAGGATGCACACCAAAGAGTTTTACAGCCGTCTGAGTATGTATATCTCCACCGTTTTTGAATGTCTCAATCAATGTTGCATCTTTCGATAAATGGGCAAGAACCCTCAACTCTATCTGCGAATAATCGGAACAGACAAGCTTATATCCGTTTTCAGCAATTACGGAGCGTCTTATTCCAGAGTGTATTTCATCCTCTCTGGCAGGAAGATTTTGTAAATTGGGATTAGAAGAAGATAATCTGCCTGTTGATGTCAAAGTTTGGTTGAATGTTGTATGAATTCTTCCGTTTTTATCTGCCTTTTCAATAAAAGGCACAATATATGTGGAAACTACTTTTGCAATTTCTCTGTATTTTATCAAAAGATTTGCTATATCGTATTTTTTTGCAAGTTGAGTTAATGTATCAAAATCGGTGGAATAACCTGTTTTTGTTTTTTTGATTGGCTTTATTTTTAACTTTTCAAAAAGAATTCTTTGAAGCTCTTTTGTTGAATTTATGTTAAACTCCTCGCCCGATAAAGCATAGATTTCTTTTTTTATAGTCTCCTGCTTGTTAATAAGCTCATTTTTAAACTTATAGAGATAATCAATATCAACCTTCAGTCCTGCTTTTTCCATTTTATAAAGCAGATATGATAAGGGTTCTTCCATTTTAAACAGTAAATCACCTATACCATATTCTGAAATCTTGTCTTCTATACTTCTATAAGCCAAAGCAAGCTTATTGGCTTTGTTTGTTTCTTTATTAATTTTATAATACACACTATCATCAATATTTTCAAAACAACTATCTATACTGCCTTCAGAATCCGATTTCAATAAATAACAGGCAAGCTTTATGTCAAACGGTAAATACTTAAACTCAAAGCCTTTCCACAAAAGCTCTTTATAATCATAAACAACAGTTTCATAATCTATAGTTTTTGGCTCTATTTTATTTACTTCACCGTTTTTTAATACAAAACAGGTGTTATTTTCCATAAACAGTACAGGTTTATCCACATTATACGGTTCTTGATTTTTTTCCTCTTTTAAACCTATTTCACTAACAAGCGTCTTAAAACCAAATTTTAAGAACATATCAACTGCTTTATTTTGATTTGCTTCCTTTTTTCTTAACATATTTAGACTAAAATCTATTGGTGCATTTCTATCTATTGTTGTAAGACTTTGGTAAAGCTTAAGATTTCCATCTTTTTCTATGGCTTCTTTTATTTTAGGTTTTAGCTTATCGAGATTTTGCAAAATACCGTCTAAGTTTTCATACTCTCTTAAAAGCAGTGCTGCAGTTTTTGGACCAATGTATTTAACACCGGGTATATTATCTATACTGTCACCGACAAGTGCCAAATAATCTGCAACCTGATTGGGATAGACACCGAGTTTTTCAAAAACAGCCTCTTCATTATAGTAAATCTTTTTAACAGGGTCATAAACGACCACATTCTCATCCTCAACAATTTGAAACAAATCCTTATCATTTGCCACAACAAATATTTTAAAATCGTTTTTCAATTTCTCAGCAATTGTTGCTATCAAATCATCTGCTTCATATCCATCCTTTTCTATAATTTCAATACCGAAATACCTTATAAGTTCTTTGATTGGCTCTATTTGAAGAACAAGCTCATCGGGCATTTTCGGCCTGTTTTGTTTGTATGAATCAAGTATGTCTTCTCTAAAGGTTTTTGCTTTTGTATCAAATAAAACGGCTATGTATTCGGGGTTATCTTTGTTTATCTCAAGCAGCATTCTTGCAAAACCAAAGATAGCCCCTGTGGGATAGCCGTTTTTGGAAAGTCCTTTTATCGCAAAGAAAAAGCGGTATAAAAAAGAGCTCCCATCAATAAGATAAATTTCTTTTTTCATTAAAAATTGCTTCTAATACATAGAACCCACTATAAAATCACCGTTATTCATTCCTACAAAATACCCCAACTTAGAAATAAAAATAGTGTATTCATTGTATATCGTAAACCATCCCGAATGTCCCGCAATAGAATCTATTTCCAAATCGTAGCTGGGCAATCCTCCACCATTTGAAGGACATGCACTACCTTCTGTGTATGTACCTGTAGCCACGCTTCCTTCTACATCTGTTATATTTGCTACACCAAATGTACTGCCTGCAAACGATGAATACATATATTCAAATCTTTTGCCTTTTAATTCCCCTATCTGCATCCCATATCCATCTTTTAGACCTACACCAATTCCGCTGCTATCTTTGACAAGTATGGCATTACCGTGAAACATAATATCCATTACATGCTTATTCTTCGAATCATAAAGAGATATATAATTACCCACTGATTCCCAATATCCACCATCTCCTTTGTTGTTGCTCCAGGTTTGTGTATGTGTTCCGTCGTTATTAGTTATATCTATCAAATTTAAACCAACAAATGCTCTGGTTTTTGTTAAATAGGTATAACTCCCCATAACATTAGAAGGAACATAAACATTGCTAAATCCAAAAAGCACTGCGTTGTTTATTTTTGCAAGACCTACATTTGTGGAAAAGAATGAATATGTAGGCTCAGTTATATTGCTATCAATATAATAATACAAATCGCTTAGACATGAGGACTTTGAAATATCTATAATACCTGCACTACTGCCTGTGTTATATTTCAAAACAGTACCATCCAGTGAAAAGGTCATTTCACTGCCGCCTGAAGTAAAACCCATATAATTTCCATCAAAACCGCTGTCTCCGCTGCCACATGAGGATAAGCCCGCCGCAATAAATGCAAATAGGGCAAATCCAAAAAACATAAACATAGTTTTTCTTAAAGTCATAAAAACCTCCCGACAAAAAACATTAATTACAAATTAGTCAAAGCACAATCTACTAAATTTCTCTTTAGCAAATCTTAGACCAATTATCAACAAAAAATAAAACAGTTATAATATACGCCTTAATTCTGTACTCTTATCGATTGAACTTCCAGGAAATTTTTGATATTTTACAGTTTGTGAAAAAGGATTTCTTGTTTTGGTTCTCCATAGCATTCATTCTAACCATAATTCTAAGTGCCGTTTTTGCAGGATATATTGCACCGTTTGACCCATATTCCATAAACCCAAACGAAATACTCAAGCCGCCCAGTCCTAATCACATTTTCGGAACAGATAGGATAGGCAGAGATATATTCTCAAGGATGATTTTTGCAAGCAGAATCTCTATAGAGGTATCTTTAATTGCTGTTGGCATATCAACTGTTGTTGGTGTATTTATAGGTGCTGTAAGCGGATATTTTTCGGGTTGGATTGATGCACTGCTTATGCGTTTTACCGATATCATGCTCACCTTCCCCATTTTCTTTTTAATACTAGCTGTTGTTGTTATTATTGGACCGAACATAATGAATGTTATGATTGTAATAGGACTAACCGGTTGGATGGGTGTTGCAAGAATGGTAAGAGCAGAGGTTTTAAAAATCAGAAACGAAAACTTTATACACGCATCAAAACAGCTTGGAAAAAGCGATTTTTATATAATTACAAAACATATTATACCAAACTCCCTCTCACCTGTTATAGTATATGCAACACTCGGAATAGGCAGTGCAATTTTAACAGAATCGGGTTTGAGTTTTTTGGGACTTGGCGTCCAACCACCCACCGCAAGTTGGGGTAGTATACTCTCAGAAGGCAAAGATGTAATTGATATTGCATGGTGGATGAGCTTTTTCCCGGGCATAGTAATATTTTTAAGCGTAGTGTCCTTTACTATAGTTGGTGAAAAGTTAAAAATAAACCCATAGACCCTTCTTTTGATTTTTACAACACCTTTTGATATATTTATTTTGAAAAATACGGTTTAAAAGAGGCGTTTTATTGAAACAAAAAATCTCTAAAGCAAGTATGGTAAAATGACAAGACTCATTATATCATCCAACCCTTTTATAACAAAGGCTGCAAAAACCCAAAAAGGAAAACTGAGCGTTTTTTTGCTTAGAAAAAAAAGCGATTTGGCAATTGTGGGAAATGTTTACAAAGGCGTGGTCAACAACATATCCCACAGCCTAAATGCTGCATTTATAAATATTGGTATTGATAAAAATGCATTTTTATGTATAGACAAACAGTGTATAAAGGATATGCACCAAACAACAAGAAACCTAAAAGAAAATGATATCCTTCTTGTTCAGGTCTTTAAACCCATGGTATCTACAAAGGGTCCAAAAATTACAACCCACATAACAATCCCCGGCAATTTCCTTGTTTTGTTAAGAGACAACAGTTTTATAGGGACATCAAAACAAATTACAGATATAGAAAAATCCGAACAGTTAAAAAAATTTTTGAAACAGTTCAGTGAACACAATATAGGATTCATAGCAAGAACAGCCTCCCAATTTGCCACTTTTGAAGAACTAAAAAAAGAAATAGAATATTTAAAAAGTATCAATGAGAATATAACAAAATTGAGCAAAACCGATAAAGCACCGTGTCTAATCTACGAAGAGCCGCAGCTGCCTATAAAAGTTATACGAGAATATTGTGATACATTAACCGACGAAATTGTAATAGATGATGAAATCATGTATAAAAATGCCAAAAATTATCTATCAGCTATGGGAAGCGACTGCAATCAAAAACTAAAATTATACAAAGGTAGCGAACCTATATTTAAACATTTCGGCATAGAAAAAGATATTAAAAATCTTGAGTCAAATACAATTATTCTTAAAAACGGCGGATATATAATAATAGAAAAAACAGAGGCTCTGTTTGCCATAGATGTAAATTCAGGAAGATACAGTCTTGAAAATGAAGTTGACAATGCTATATTCGAAATCAATAAAGAAGCCGCTTATGAAATATTTAATCAAATAGCCTTACGTGATATTGGCGGTCTTATTGTTATAGACTTTATAGACATGGAAAAAGAACAGCATAAACAAAAATTAGAAAACATACTAAAACAACTTGCAGAAAAAGACAGAAGAAAAACATACATAAGCAATATAAGCGAATTCGGCCTTGTTGAAATATCAAGAAGGAAAAGCGACAATGATATTTTCGATGAAATGTTTGATAAATGTGAAGGGTGTCTAAATAACGGTTTCGTAAAAAGCATAGCTTTGGTGTGTTCTGAAATATACGAAAATATTAAACACTCACAAGATAAACACTTCAAGCTTTCCGCAACTGCAAGCGTTGTCGAATACATGAAAGAAAAGGTTGGCAATATGAATAATAAATTAGAATATAATATAATTACGGGCTGCAATGCCGAAGAATATTTCTTAGAGGTGATGGAATGATAAAAAGATACTCAAGAGAAGCAATGAGTGAAATCTGGACAGAAGATGCAAAATTCAAAAGATGGTTAGAAGTCGAAATAGCCGTAGTTAAAGGATGGGAAAGTATAGGCGAAATACCAAAAGGAACAGCAAAAAAAATAGAAGAAAATGCGTCTTTTAGTATAGAAAGGATTGATGAAATAGAAAAAACAACAAGACACGATGTTGTAGCCTTTTTAGAAAATGTTAAGGAAAATCTTGGGAACGAGGGCGATTACCTACATTTTGGGACAACATCTTCAGACACAATAGATACAGCTATGGCATTGGCATTAAGAGATTCTGCGAATATTTTAATAAAAAACATAGAACAGGTTTTGGAAACATTGCAAAAAAGAGCATATCAATTCAAAAATACACTTATGATAGGCCGTTCGCACGGAATTCACGGTGAACCTATAAGCTTAGGTTTTGTGCTTGCTTTATGGTATGATGAAATGAAAAGAAATCTAAAAAGAATGAAAGAAGCAAAAGAGATTATAGCTTACGGAAAAATATCCGGTTCTATGGGTACGTTTGCAAACGTACCCATAGAGGTTGAAGAAACAGCATGCAGCATACTTGGCCTGAAACACGCAAATATCTCAAGCCAAATTATTCAAAGAGACAGATATGCCCAATATATGTCAACACTTTCAATCATAGCTTCTACAATAGAAAAAATAGCAACACAAATCAGACACTATCAAAGAACGGAGTTAAGAGAAGCAGAAGAATTTTTTCACAAAGGGCAAAAAGGCTCATCTTCAATGCCACACAAAAGAAATCCGGTGTTAAGCGAAAATCTGTGTGGACTTGCCAGATTAATTAGAGGAAATGCTCTTGTTGCTTTGGAAAATGTGGCACTCTGGCATGAAAGAGATATAAGCCACTCCTCAAACGAAAGAATTGTTCTTCCGGATTCCAATATAGCAATGGATTTTATGCTCTACAGACTAAACAATGTTCTTGAGAACCTTGTAGTATACGAAGACAATATGCTAAAGAATTTAAATTTAACAAAAGGTGTTATCTATTCCCAGCAGTTAATGCTAAAACTTGTTGAGAAGGGTGCCGATAAGCTTGATTCATATTCAGCCGTTCAAAAAAATGCCATGCAATCCTGGGAAAACAAAGAAGACTTTAAAGTTCTTATTAAAAGCGATGAATATATAAAAAGTTTTCTCAATGAACATGAGATTGACGAATGCTTTAATCCTAATTATTATATTAGAAGAATTGACGACATATTTAAAAGAGTTTTTGACTAACAATAAGTTTTATAGTAAAATTTTAACAAATAGTTTGTGGGAAGCGGTTTATGCTCAAATTTTTAGATGCCTTGGATGAATTTATAGTCATAATAGAAAAAAACGGTATTATAGATTACTGCAACGTATCTTTTTCTTCAACTTTCGAACTAAAGAAGGGTGATGATATCAAAGCAATATTCAAAAAAGACGATAAAGAGATATTTTTTAGAAATCTTATATATCTGATAGGAAAATACGGTAAATATCACAATTTCATTAGATTTACAACTCCATCAAAAACACTAATATTTTGCTGGTTGAATGCATTTCCTTACAATGGCAAAATCGCATTTGAAATATTTGACTTAACAAGGGTTGAAAAAAGAGGCTCAAATATAAACGATAAAGCATATGCAAAATTGCTTAAATATATGTCTGAAGGTATGGCTCATTCCATAAGAAATCCAGTAATGTCTGCAGGTGGTATGCTAAACAGAATAAAGACAAAGCTCCCTGAAAAAGAACGAGAAAAACTAACGCCATACATTAATGTTGTGGAAAAAAGTCTCTACAAAATCATGAATATTATTGCAGATATAGAAGTTATCAGCCAATCTTTGCCTGCAACCTTAAAAAAAATAGATTTAAACGAATTAATAAAACACATCATTAATAAACACAAAGACAAAACAAATATACAATTTAAACTCAATATTGCAAACAATCTTGAACTTTTTGCAGACAGTATGCATATATCATTTATCATAGAAGAGATTTTAAAAAACTCATTTGAAGCAATAGAGGAAAAAGAGGGCATTATAGAAATAGAAGCAAAACAAGAAGAAGATAGCATAATGATAATAATAAAAGACAATGGCAAAGGTATTGGTAAAGAAAATATTCCTCTTGTTATGGTACCGTTTTACTCTACAAAACCGAGTAATATGGGTATAGGTTTATCTTTAACCAAATTTATCGTAGAAGGATACAAAGGAGAAATTGCCTTATACTCAAAAGAGGGTGAAGGCACACGTGTAATAATTAGTCTTCCAAAAGAAAAACGGGATAAAATAAGAAAAGAAGTGCTGTATGATAAAACCAAATAAGCTTTCAAAAAAAATTATAGCCTATAGCACATCTTTGGTTTTGGTTACAACAATTATTTTTAGCAGTGCATCAATTTTCACACTCATCGCATTTAAAAAATATACGGTTGGCAAAACCGAAAAGATATTCAAAGAAAATGCCAACGGCAACCTAAGAAGAGAGGTTGTTACATATGCAAAAATCCTGCAAAGAGAGATGGATTCGAGAAAAAGTATAGTATATATGTTCGGCAAAATATTGGATAAAGATATAAACAAATTGCTCACATGCCACAATAAAGAAAAACTTGCCAAAATATACGGGGAAATAAACGAATCTTTGGATATACGTTCCATTGCCGTTTTAAACTCAAACTTTAAAGTTATGTGTAAGTTTCCGCAAAATATTGATATATCATCAATAAAAAAAGACTTTTATAATTCATTATCTTCACAAAAAGTTAAATATGTTGACTTCCACATAAATAAAGACCGCAGCATATCTTACTCATACATATATCTAACAAAAGATAAAACAAGGAGTCCTGCTTTTATAATTTTTGATTTTAACCCATACGATATATATTCACTAATAAAAACAGCACAATTAACACCCTATTCCCAAAAATATCTGTGGGTAATAAACAAAAAGGGTGTTTTGATATACGATCCGCCAACCAAAGGTCACCCATTAATAACACTTCTTGACAATGTTGATTTAACAAAGAAAAAAAATGGTGAAGCTTTAAGCAAAATAGTCGAGCATGAAATATTAAAAGGCAAAACAGGAATATCGAGATATATATTCAGAAATGTTGATAAATTTGTGGGCTACACATACATAAAAGAATTGGGTTGGGGTTTGGGTCTTACGCTTCCAACGGAAACGTTCTATTCGCCCATTATAACATTAAGTAAAGATATAGACAAAAGAACTATCTACACACTATCTTTTTTTAGCATATTCAGTGCTTTAATTATTCTTGCCAGTGCCACAATATCCATGATAGTTGCAAAAAAAACAACAAAGCCCATTATTGAGACAATAGATGCAATAAACTCCATAATTGAGGGTGACAGGTCAAAAAGATTGCCTATCGGAGGTAATGATGAGCTTAACCAACTTGCAGAATCGGTTAATAAATTGATGGATTTTTTTGATAAAATATGGGCTAATATAAAAAAGGATGGGGGTAATTTATGACTGATAACATGGAAGAGATGGAAGAAATTATACAGGATTTTCTGGTTGAAGCAGAGGAACTTCTAGAAGAACTTGATGAAGATTTGGTAAAATTGGAGAGCTCAAGTGATGATTCCGATTTACTTAATAAAATTTTCAGGGCATTCCATACAATAAAAGGTTCATCAAGTTTTCTTGGTTTTGAAAAACTCACCCACCTAACACACAGACTTGAAGATGTTCTTAATAAACTAAGAAAATTTGAGATTACTCTAAACAGCGAAATGATGGATGCCATATTATCTAGCGTTGATAAAGCAAAATCCATTATAGAATTGATAAAAGAAGGCGAAGATGCAGAAAATGTTGATGTTGAAGAAAATGTAAAAGCTTTGAGTAAATTCTTAGATACAGAACCGGCTCTTTCCGATGAAGAATTAATAGAAGCTCAAAAGGAAGAAATCGAAGAAGAAGAGTTTGAACAGGAAATGCAGATTGAAGAAAAAGAAGATGAATTAGAAGAGAATAAGGATAAGCCCAAAAAGAGCGATGAAGAAATAGAGGCTGAGATTCAAAGGCTACTACAGCAAAGGATGGAAGAAGATAGGAAAAAAAGAGAGCAAAAAAAGAAACAGCAGGAAGAGTCTCAAAAACAAGAAGAAAAGACTCAAGACAAAGACACTAAACAACAAGAACTCACACCGCCTGAGAAAAAGACAGAAAAAAAACCTGCGGTAAAAGAAAAAAAATCAAAACCTATAGTTGAACAAACAATTAGAGTAGATGTAAACAGACTTGATGATCTAATGAATCTCGTTGGAGAACTGGTTTTAGGCAAAAACCGTCTCGTCAGTGTCGCCCAAAAAGCAGAAGAAAAGTTTGAAGGTGATGACGTTGTTGAGGAATTATCTGGCGTCGCATCTCAAATCACACTTGTAACGACAGATCTTCAAATGGGTGTGATGAAAACAAGAATGGTTCAAGTTGGTAAAGTTTTCAATAAATTCCCAAGGGTTGTCAGGGATATCTCAAAAGAACTTAATAAAACAGTAGAACTCATAATAGAAGGCGCAGAAACAGAACTTGACAAAAGTGTTGTTGAAGAGATAAACGACCCTCTAGTTCATATCATAAGAAATGCAATAGACCACGGTATAGAACCGGCGGAAGAAAGAAAAAAAGCAGGAAAACCCGAAAAAGGTAAAATAGTACTTTCAGCCTATCATGAAGGAAATTATATCATAATAGAAACAACCGACGATGGCAAAGGCATGGATCATGAAATGTTAAAGAAAAAAGCTCTAGAAAAGGGTCTTATAACAGAAACAGAAGCAAGGCAGATGAGCAAAGAAGAAGCATTTGGCCTCATATTTAAGCCAGGCTTTTCAACAGCGCAGCAGGTTAGTAATATTTCAGGAAGAGGCGTTGGTATGGATGTTGTTAAAACCAACATAGAAAAACTAAATGGAATAATAGAAATAAAATCGGAAATAGGTAAAGGCTCAAAAATTATTCTAAAAATTCCTCTAACTTTAGCAATTATACAGGCACTGCTTGTCAAGGTTACAAAAGAGTTTTTCGCTATACCTCTTGTAAGTGTTGTTGAAACAGTTAGAATCTCAAAGGAAGAAATCAACAAGGTTGAAAATAAAGATGTTTTAAGACTCAGAGACAGCATCATACCGCTTGTATACCTTGGGGATGCTCTTGGTATAGGAGAAAACAAAAAAACAATTGATAGCAAAGAAATCTATGTTGTTGTTGTGTCCGTAGCAGAGAAAAAGATAGGGCTTGTGGTGGATAAACTTATAGGTAGAGAAGAGGTTGTCATCAAATCACTCGGTCATTATCTAACAAACATACAATCCATATCCGGTGCCACGATTATGGGAGACGGTTCTGTTACGCTCATCCTTGATATAGCAAGCGTAGTCAACGAATCATCCAACATAACAACAAATATAGAAGACCACATGATAGACTGTGCAATAGCTATCAAACAAGGCTTATCCTGTCTAATTGTATCAACACAGGATGAAATAAAAAATTCTATAAGAAATTATATGCAAGAGGCCAATTTTGATGTGTATGTGGCATATAATGATAAAGAAGCTTTAGACATAGCATCGGAGCATATAGTAGATGTAATATTTATGGATTTGAATATACCTATAAACGGGGGGTATGATTTGGCAAAACTCATAAGGGACTTCCCAGCATATAGAAATGTTTACATAGTAAGTGTTTCAACAGACGGAACATACGACAAAGAAAAACTGCATGAATCAAAAATAAATGACATTATATTTGCACCTGTAGAACTTGAAGATGTGGAAAAGGTCATTCAAGCTCTGTCAAAGAAAATAAAGGTTGCTTAAAGGAAGGTGAGGTATGAATAAGACTGATGATCTTTTTGATAAAAGTTTAGTTATAGCCGAAGATCAAGAAGAAAAGATGGCTAAAAGCCAAAAAAAGAATGATGCTCTGATTTTAAAAGATGAATACGATCAGGTTGTTGGATTTATATTGAGAGAAGAATTATTCGGTGTAGATATACTGCATGTTGAGGAAATAATCAAACCGGTTGACTTTACGCATGTACCCAACACAAAAGAATTTGTCCTTGGTGTTATTAACTTGAGAGGAAAAATAATTCCCATTGTCGATTTAAGGGTAAAGTTCGGATTTGGCAAAAAACCCATAGGGCCAAATTCAAGAATTATAGTTATATCGATGAACGATTTTAATGTTGGATTCATGGTTGACAAAATCGAAAAGGTTTATTACATAGAAAAGAAGAGCATTGAACCAACACCGTCGAATATACCTCAAACAATAGAAAAGTATGTTAAGGGAGTGGGAAAACTTCAAAATAAAATCATGACACTTCTCAACATGAAAGAGCTTCTTGAAGAGGGTGGAGGCCTAAACTAAAAAAAGGGAGTGAAAAATGGAAGACAAAATTGATATACTGCAAGTCGGCACAAATCAGATGGAGCTTGTTGATTTTAGAATGTTTGAACAAAAAGACGATGGCAGTGTTTATGAAGGAATCTATGGAATCAACATAGCCAAGGTAAAAGAAATAATTAAATATCCCAATGTTATCAAAATACCCTCAAAGGAATCTCTTCTTGAGGGTGTATACAACTTAAGGGGCGAGGTTATACCCATAGTCAGCCTTGCAAAATGGCTAAACATCAAAGAACCCAAAGATATAACAACAAGAAAAGTTATAATAACTATGTTTAACAACATAACAGTAGGGTTTATCGTCCATGATGCCAAAAGAATCAGAAGAATATCTTGGAGATTTGTTAAATCACCAAGCGAGGTTTTAAAAAATCAGTACGGAAACAAAATAGTTGGAACAATCAACCTTGACGAAGAACATGTAATGCTTATTCTTGATTTTGAAAGTATCTGCGAGGAACTGGGCGTATTTTCCGAAGAAGATATAAAACGTATAGAAAAGGTTGCAATAGAAGAAAGTCAAAATGTCAAAAAGGTAAAAATATTAATAGCTGACGATTCATCGACTGCAAGAAAAATAATCAAAAAAGCCGTTGCACCTTTGGCTGATAAAATAATAGAGACAACAGACGGACAGGAGGCTTGGGATTTACTAAACAAACTCTATGAAAAATCAAATGGAGATATAAAAAACGAGGTCGACATAATCATAACCGATGTCGAAATGCCCAACATGGATGGATACAGACTAACAAAGCTTATAAAAGAGGATGATAGATTTAAAGCCATTCCTGTTATTATGAATACATCGTTATCTGGAAGCGCAAACCTTCAAAAAGCAAAAGAGGTCGGTGTTGATGATTTCTGCACAAAATTCATAGCTGACGAATTTACAAAAGCTGTGGTAGACAACATAAATTAAAGGAAGTGTAAAATGGCAAAATTAAGCGTAGAATGGATTAATCCTTTTATAGAGGCTACAGAAAGCATAATAAGTACAGTAGCTATGGTAAAAATAAAAAGGGGTAAATTAGCATTAAAAGAAGACAGTACCGTAGAATATGATATCAGCGGCATAATAGGTATAACCGGTGAAGCTGTAGGATCTATAGCTTTATCGTTCCCTAAAAAAACAGCTTTGGCAATTGTAACAAATTTTATAGGTGAAGATGTTGTGGGTATCGATAACGATACAATAGACGCAATAGGTGAGCTTACCAATATGGTTGCAGGAAGTGCAAAAAAAACATTCTCAGACCAAGGAATAAGAATAAAAATATCCATACCTAATGTTGTAGTTGGTAAAAACCACACAGTAGCATCGCCAAGAGGAACTCCAAGTATAATAATACCGTTTGAATCCAATGTTGGTGAACTTGCTATACAGGTATCACTAAAACCGGGAGCTTAGGAGAGTAATATGGCACAAAACGAAATTGATGATTTGATTGCAGAATTTAACAAAGCTGATAAAAACGGGGTCGACAAAGTCATTGAAGAATTTTCATCTGAAGAAATCCCTATGAAAGAAAAAGTCGAAGAACCTATAAAGGACGACATATTGGAAGCAGGTCTTGATGAGGCACAAGAAAAATTAACAGGCGTACGCTTCGAAGAAAAAGAGCATAAAGTTATAGACAAACTCGATGAAATCAACAAAGAAAGCGAAGATAAAGTTAATAAACTGTTTGAAAAACTCGAAACAATAAATGAAGAACTGGATAATACGGAGCAACTTATACAAAACATTAAACCCTACCTAGAAAAACACAAAGAATTTATGGAATTTTTTGTAGAACACTTTCCAAAAACGGCAGTAAAAAACAATTATGAGTATTTCAAAAATATTATAAGCATGGTGGATGATATGGAAAGCCGTATAACAACTATAAGAGACAACACCTTTGAGGCTATGGATATACTGCAGTTCCAGGATATTACAAGACAAAAAATAGAAAGGGTTATGAGTGTAATAAGGGCGTTACACGAATATCTCAATAACTGGTTTTCTTCATCATACGACAGCATGCCAAGAGCAAGAGTGGCGCACACGATTATTGACGAAGACAAAAAAGAAAAGGTCGACCAGGAGGTCGAAGATATCATAAAACAGATGCAGGAAAAAGGAGAGATACAATGAAGGTCATAACTATTGACGACTCCTCAACAATGAGAAGAATTATTAAAAATACACTCAAAAGAATAGGTTATGGGGATGAGATACTTGAAGCCGGAGACGGAAAAGAAGCACTCGAGGTTTTGGAAAACAATGAAGTTGATTTAATTATTACAGACTGGAATATGCCGGTTATGGACGGTTTGACTTTTGTTAAAACCATAAGAGCAAACTCTAAATATGATGACACACCTATTATAATGGTTACAACAGAAGCAGCAAAAGAAGATATCATAACAGCACTAAAAGCCGGCGTAAACAACTACATAGTAAAACCTTTCACACCGGATGTTCTAAAAGAAAAAATAGAGACGGTATTGGGCAAAAAGGATTAGGTGATAAGGTTAGATTCTGTAAACAAAGAATACAAAAAGGGCGGTTTTTTCTCAAAGAGCACATTTAGAGCTTTAAACAACATCAGTCTTCATATAGAAGATGGTGAGCATGTCGGCATTATCGGAGAGTCTGGAGCAGGTAAAACTACGCTTGGAAAGATATTAAGCCTTATAGAGCCGCCTTCAAGCGGCTCTGTTTTTTTTTCGTCCGAAAAGATAACAAAGAACAACATAAAACAAAAAAGGAAAGAGATTGGGGTTGTCTTTCAAGACCCCTATACATCTTTTGATCCAAAACAGACCATGCTTCACTCTTTACTTGAGACAGAACAAAGCAAAGAAAACATATTCAAACAGTGCAAACAGCTCAACATAAAAGAATCGCTGCTTTATAAATATCCCAACACATTAAGCGGAGGGGAACTTCAGCGTATATCAATAGCAAGGGCTATACTATCAAATCCAAAATATCTGCTCTTCGATGAAGCTACAAGTGCACTTGATGTATCCACTCAAGCAAAGATAGTCAACATGTTATGCGATATCAACAACAAAAAACAGTACACCTATATATTCATTACACACGATTTAAAACTTGCCGCTTTTATATCCGACAGGGTTTATGTTTTATACGACGGATATATAGTAGAAGAAACAGATGATATCAACAATCCGCTCCATCCATACACAAAAATGCTGACAGAAACAACAAACTTTAAAAAATCAAAGCAGTCCAAAAAAAACATTAATAATGGATGCTTTTTTTATGACACATGTCCCTACAAAAAAGATATATGTAAAAACAGTATGCCTAAGCTAAACAAAACAGATAACAAAAAAAGCATAAGATGTTTTCTGTATGATTGATATACTTTCATTAAACAAGAAAGAATTAGAAGAACATATAGAAAAACTAACAAAAGAAAAATACAGAGCAAAGCAGATATTCTCATTTATTCACAAGCATATGGTGGATGATTTTGATAAAATTAGCGTGGCCAAGAAAGAGTTTAGAAAAGAATTAAAAAACATGTTTTTTATAAACAAAATAAAATGCGGCAAAATTACAAAGGCAGATGACAGCACAACAAAATACCTGTTTGTTTTGGAGGATAATTCCAAAATCGAAACAGTGCTTATTCCTATGAAAAACAACCGCTATACTATATGCGTGTCAACGCAGGTAGGCTGTAAAATGGGATGTAAATTTTGCGCAACAGGCAAAATGGGCTTCAAAAGAAACTTAAAAACATCAGAAATCCTGCTTCAGGTTTACTATATTTTACAAGAACAATCATTAAAAAATGTCAATATAGTTTATATGGGTATGGGTGAGCCGCTTGATAATTACGACAATGTTGTAAATTCCGTAAAAATTTTAATAGACGAAGACGGCTGCAACATATCCAAAAGACGCATAACCATATCCACATGCGGTATTGTTGATAAAATTGAAAAACTGAAAAAAGATTTACCGTATATAAATATGGCTTTGTCCTTGCATTGTGCAGTAGATGACAAAAGAAGCAGACTCATGCCTATCAATAAAAAAGAAAATTTATCGAGAGTGATGGAGAGCCTAAAAACTTTTCCTCTTTCAAGAAGAAAAAGAATTACTTTTGAATATATCATGATAAAAGGTATAAATGACACAAAAGAAGACCAAAAAGCCCTTCTTAGGCTTTTATCAAATTACAAAAGCAAGCTAAACATAATACCTTTGAACAAGCACGACCTTATGGATTTGGATTTGACACCTACCCCACAAGAGGAAATAGAAAAATTTGCTGAAATCTTAAGAGATAAAGGTATGTTTGTAACGGTTAGAGATTCGAAAGGCTCATCAATAGACTCAGCATGCGGCATGCTTGCAACTAAACATTCTTAATAGTGTAAATATGCGTCAAAGCTATGGCAAGAGCATCCGATACATCAAGGGGTTGATTTTCCAAAGATACAGATAATGTTTTCTCAACTATAAACCTAATCTGCTCTTTTGCAGCACCACCGTATCCACATACAGCCTGCTTTATCTCTCTTGGCTGATACTGAAAAATATCGATGCCAAACTCTTTTGCAGCAACAATAACAGCTGCCCTCATTTGGCTTAGAATCATAGCGGATTTAATATTAACAGAATAGAATGTTCCCTCCAAAACCACACCGTCAACACCATTGTTTTCTATTATGTTTTTTGTATACAGATAAACCTTGTAGATTTTATCTTCCTGGCTTAATTTTTTGGGGAGTTTCAAAAAATCGAAAGAGGCTTGCTTTGTTTGAGAATCAACAATGCCAAAAGCTGTGATTGAACTACCCGGATCTACCCCTAAAATATGCATATCTATTATCTACACCCAACACCCTTTTAGCACCGACCAATGTCTTTTTAAAATAACCGTCAAGCTTTGAGATTCTAATGCCTTTGTGTGAACCGGCAGCATGAATAAAATAATCATCACCTATATATATGCCAACATGTGTAACCTTCGAATAGTCAAGCGTATGAAAAAATAGCAAATCGCCTTTTTTAAGCCTATCTGCAGGAACAAACACCCCCGCCTTTTCATATTGTGATTGAGCTGTCCTCGGCATATCTATATCAAACTTTCTAAACACCTTTTGCACAAAAGCAGAACAGTCTATACCGTGCTGCAAACTCGTCCCACCAAACTTATAGGGTTTACCCAAAAACTTTTCAGCATATTTAACAAGAGCACCTCTTTGCTCATTTATAAGAGAATATCTCAGCTCTTCTTTTATTCTTTCTGCAGTATCTTGATTTGGAACAAACAGTGTATTTCCCGCTCTTACCAAGGAATTGTTGAGATTGTTTATCATCTTTAAAGTTGCCACAGTTGTATTGAATTTTTTTGCTATCTTTAAAAGCGTATCACCTCTTTTTATGATATAAGCAGACGAATAAACAAGATGTTTAAAGGAAAAGTTTGGTGCTGTATGTTTTTGTTTTTTCTTTTGTGCAGCCTCCCAATTATCCACAACATCCTTTGGTAAATCTATTGTATCGCCGGGCTTTATAATATCTGTAACACCTATATTCAGTTTCTTTATATCATTCAATGTAATACCGAATTTTCTTGATATGTCATTTAAGGTATCTCCCTTTTTTACAATGTATCTAACCTTCGCCATCTTTTTTTGTCTAATCGACTGTTTGCATGTTTTTAAATCCTTTACTACGATTTTTTCATTCGGCATTATCTTAGACCAATTTATATCCGGATTAAGTCTTTTTACATCTTTAATATTAACATGAAACTTTTTTGCTATCTTATCAAGCGAATCATCTTTCTTAGCCGTATAAAAATAACAGCCTTTACTGTTTTTTGAAATATCAAAACCTGTCTTTTTTATAATAACAACCGTATCATTGGGTTTAATAATAGGCCAGGCAAGCTTTGGGTTTGATTTTTTCAAACTCTCAAGAGTAACACCAAATTTTTCAGCTATTTGCCTGAGAGAGTCACCTTTTTTTACTGTGTATAAAATCTTTTTCGGCTTTGGAGCAGGAATTGCTATCTTCTCACCGGGTTTAATCTCAAGCCAGTTAACAGACGGGTTGAGTTTTTTTATAGCCTTTGTGCTTATACCCAACTTTTTTGATATGCCTATAAGTGAATCACCTCTTTTAACGGTATAGTGCACAGATGCGGATGCTTCAAATATCACAACAAACAAAAATAAAAAGATAAACCCAACCAAAGAACGCATAGTTTCTTTATACCAAAAAAATTATTTTTTTCAAGCTCAATAGGACAATTTACATTAACAATTTCCCAATTTTTGATATAATAGCAAGAAAAAGCAAAAAAAGGAGAAGGCTATGTTGTCGAAAGAAACTCAAACGGTTATTGATATTTTTAAATCCATAAACAAAATACCAAGGTGTTCAAAACATGAGGAAAAAATAGCCAACTGGCTTGTTGATTGGGCAAAAGCCCACAATTTTAATTACAAAAAAGATAAAGCAAATAATGTAGTTATAGATGTACCTGAAAACAAAAAAGAAAACTCGCCAAGCATTGCACTCCAAGGACACATGGATATGGTTTGTGAAAAAGAAAAAGATTCAACTCATAATTTCTCGAAAGATCCCATAAAAACAATTATTGACGGCGATTGGGCAAAAGCCTACAAAACAACGCTTGGTGCCGACAATGGCATAGCTTTGGCAATAGGTATGGCACTTGCGGTATCGGATATAGAAAGGCCGCAGCTTGAACTGCTCTTTACATCCGATGAAGAAACAGGTTTAAACGGGGCGCAAGCTATTGAAAAAAACTTCATAAACAGCAAAATGCTCATAAATATAGATTCAGAAGATGAAGGGGTTTTTATTATAGGATGTGCAGGTGGTATTGATACGGATATTGAGCTTGATTTAACATTCAAAGAAACAGACAAAAATTATGAAGCATACGAAATATCGCTTTATGACCTTTTGAGCGGACATTCAGGCATCGATATAAACAAACAAAGAGCAAATGCCATAAAACTAATAAGAGATTTACTTCAGGAACTCAACGAAAAACTCAAGATAAAACTTGTATCTATTGAAGGGGGTTCAGCAAGAAATGCAATACCAAAATTCTCCAAAGCAGTAATACTTGCAGATACCAATGAAGCAGAGATTAAAAAAATTACAGAAGAATTCATAGAAAAACAAAAAAACAGATATCCAAACGAAAAATCAATGAAACTTGAAATAAACTCCACAAATCAGAAAAAACAGTATATAAGCAACACAAAAGATGTTTTTGACATATTAAAAGATATACCTCACGGTGTCTATTCCATGCTTGATGATAAAACACCCCTCACATCAAACAACCTCGCAAAAGTGGAAACACTGCAAAACACACTGATGATACACACGAACCAGAGAAGTTTATCGGAAAATGGTTTGGACAAAATAACACAAAAAATAGAAAACACAGCCAAAAAATATAACGCAAAATATAAAAGCTACAACAAATATCCCTCATGGCAGCCAGACAAAAACTCAAAACTTTTACAAAAAAGCATAGATATATACGAAAGGCTCTTTTTGAGCAAACCGGCAATTGAGGTTATACATGCAGGTCTTGAGTGTGGAATAATAGGTTCAAAGGTTGACAAAATCGACATGATTTCAATAGGGCCTACAATAAAAGACCCGCATACACCCAACGAGAGAATATATCTACCCTCTATCGATAAAATATGGAAGTTTCTAACGGAGCTTTTAAGAGAGGTATAAATTATCTGTTGTTGTAGAGATTAAAGGTAGCAATACGGCTCAATGAACACATATCATACATGGAAAGCATGTTTGAGGATATCACTTTCTGCACAAGGGCTATATACTGTTCCCTTTTGACGGAATACATTGTAAGATATTCTGCAAGCTTAAAGGGATTTCTCTTATTTTTCATCATAAATCTTGCATCCCTGAATTTTTCATAAAAGGAAGAAACATTTATATTCATAACATAAGCCACCGTTGCGTCATAAAGGGTTTTAAAAGACCTGACAATGGGAGAAAACGGTTTTATGTGTTTTTTATGCAAACCGTAGAGATTGTTGTATTGAAAAGTAAAACGAGAAGTTCCCCAGCCTGACTCTATGGCAGCCTGCGCAACAATGATACTTACAGGAACACTGTCTGCCCTTTTTAGAAGTTCGTTTATATCGTTGGTTTTGTATTTCTTCATTTTCTGTTTTAAAAGCTTTGTTTCCAGATGGGTTAGTTCAACTTTATTGTCAATTTTGTTTTTAATCTTTAAAACCCATCTGTGTTCTGCATCAAACTTTTCCTTTACACTGAAGGCTATAGGCAGCATTATGGACACAAACATCTTTCTTCTTGTTTTTGAGGGTAAATACCTAAAGTTTTTCGGAAACCTGCTCTGAATTTTGTGTGCAACAAAAGGATATGCAACATTGGATGTGTAGGGTTTATCTTGTTGGCTTATGTTTGAAACTGTAAACAAACCTGCTTTTTGATTCATATCAAAACCTGCACTTGAAGCATTTGAATATCTCGAAAGCAAAGATAAGATAAGCAAAACAATACCGGCAACAAAAGCCAGTGCAAATAAAATTAAAATCAAAATACCAAAGGGATTTGTTTTCTTAATCACAAGCCTCTTCTTTTTCATACTCATAATGTATAAACAAAAAACTGATAAGTCAATATTTAGTGGGTGGATGGGTAAATGAGTAAACGGGTAAAGGAGGGAAGAAATGATGAATTTTGAATGGCTGCAAAAAAGCAAAAACTTTTTATTTTAAAGGATTTATAATTTTACAACAAACAGAACAAAGGTGTATAAATTCTATAAAATTTGGTGATTATGGTTTTTTAGAAAAGGCAGCATAAAATGCTGATAAAAACAAACCTAATATTGGATTAACAATGTGGAAAATGCTCCTAAAGGCAGAATCTTAAAATCGGATACATAGATTGCAAAAATTATCTTTCAGGGAAAGAGATTAAAAGATAAGCAGTAAGTATGTCTTTGCCAACACTAAAAGAATGTTCACAAAATTAAAATCTAACGCTTGCGCCATACAAATACAGCCGTACTAATTATTAAAGCTATAAAAAGCATTAAAAATTGGAATTTCCGAAAAGCAGTATAATCCAAAACAGTGTGTCCGTTATATAATACTTCATACGGGTGACTGCCGTCATATTTTACCGTAACAGTTCTTTTGAGCAAACCTTCAAATTGTTCCAAAGGGCATCTGTTTATATCTTCTGGCGGCCAGCACTTCCTTGCGCGGCAGGAAAGTATTTTACTTTACCGCTTGAAGTAGTCATGCTTACCCTATAAAGTGCACCTGGCTGTTTAACTATACTTACAATTTTAGCCTTTTCCTGCTTGAGCTTATCGTATCTCGGAATCCAACTGCAAACCACCAAAGATACGGCAATGGCTGCAAAAACAAAAGATGCAAACAGCTTTGCACCATTTCTCATGTCACACCCCTGATTCACCCTTTAAATCTTTTATAGCATTTTATCAACACAGCGGCAAATTTTCTTTTATCATACATCAAGAAACTATATGCTTCCAATTTTTATAAATACAACTTTAAAAAAATAGACTGCAAAAAAACAAAACCGCCTCTTGAAGAAAAAGAGACGGCATTGCGGTAAATTATTGATTTGCTATCTCAAAAGTGCCTCCCTGCTTATGACCATCACTATCCACCATTACAAATGTTCCAGATGTATCTGTATCAAATGTCAATGTTGCAGTGGTTGCTCCCAAATATACATCATTCATTTTAATTGTTGCTTTACTACCGCCGTTTGTTGAATATGCGTATTTACCATTTGAATCGGCAACATAATAGCCATCGCCTATCGTTCTATATGTTCCATCAGAATAAAAATATTCCAAAGCTTTTCCTGTATTGGCAAAAGGATATTCTCCGTAGGTAATTCTAACTAAAGCCACCTTTCCTGCTATTGTGTCGGGTGCTTTGACACTTGAAGATGAAGATGATGAACCACCACCGCCACCACCACATGAAGATAAACCAATAAACACAACCATTACAAATACACCAAACAATTTAGAAAGCTTAATTGACTCAAACATAACAACAACCTCCCAAAAACAAATAAATTTTAATTAAACTTATACCCCCCCCCGCAAGCTTTTTGTCAAGTAATAAATGAGTGTTGACTGTATATATTACAAAAATCAAATCCTTTCTCCTTCTTGACAAACAAATACTGTTACTTTACACTTAAAGTTGGAAATAATGA
>JALWEJ010000030.1 GCA_027014115.1 Desulfurellales bacterium | reverse complement strand
CACAATTGTTTATATTTTTCTTTTATCATTTCTTCTTTCTCCTTATTCAAAAAAATCATCCATTGGATTTTTTATCTTATCAATTGCTCGTTTCGACACATGAGTATAAATTTCAGTTGTTTTTAAACTGTTATGCCCCAATAGCTCTTGAATATATCTCAAATCCGTACCTTGCTCAAGCAGGTGGGTTGCAAAACTTATACTACCCATATGTTCTTGTTCGTAAACTTCCAATTTCTTAACCGCTCTGTTTCTTATTTTCTTTTCATAATTTTTATACACTCAAAAGCTATATCTGTCAAATAATTGAAGTTTACAACGGATAACGCAATCTAAAACAAATTAAGCCGTTTTTTCTCTTTTGACGTCTTATATTGAGTCAACAAAAGAGGGTATATATCCATAGAAATCCAAATATCATTAATTTTTTCATTTTTATTCCTTTAAGAAAAATTACTATGCACAGAAAAGAGACGTAGGTCAAACAACACTAAAAAATAATCACTTGAACAACTTCTCAAACAGCCTATTGTTTTCTTTTCTTAGTTTTTCAACCTCAATATCGACAACATTGTTTATTTTTAAACTATTTCCTTTTACAACGCCTATTTTAAGTAAAGGAATATCGAATTTATCGGCATTTTCTTCAAGTTTTCTTGCATTTGAGGTTTCTATCACAACAGCGCCTTGGGTTTCTGAAAACAGATAAAAATCGACCCTTTCATGTATGAGTAGATTTACCTCAACACCCAAACCGGAAGCCATACACATCTCTGCCAAGCATACGGCAATTCCGCCATCTGAAACATCATGAGCCGCATTGATAATATTTGCATCAACACAAGAGTTCATAAACATATATAAATTTTTATGTAACTCTTCATTTATACTCGGCAGCTTACCGCACACTTTGTCAAATATCCATTTAAGATACATGGAGCCGCCAAGCTCACCATCTTTTATCACACCTGCAAGATAAACAAAGCTGTTTTCGTTTTTCAATGATACACTCGGAGCATTAAGCGGCTTATTCATTATACCCACCATTCCGACTGTTGGTGTGGGATATATATTTGAACCTGCAGTCTCATTGTAAAAACTGACATTGCCGCTAACAACCGGAACATCCATATCTTTACATATATCAGCCAAACCGTCTGTCGCTTTTGCAAACTGCCACATAATTTCGGGGTTTTCGGGATTACCGAAATTCAAACAGTCTGTTATTGCTATCGGTTTTGAACCGACAGTAATAAGATTCCTGTAGGCTTCTATAAACGCAAGGCGTGTGCCTTTGTAGGGGTTTATATAAACATACCTCGGGTTGACATCCGTTGTGGCACTTATACCCTTACCTGTCTCTTTTATTCGAATAACGGCAGCATCACTTCCGGGTTTTAAGATTGTGTTTGTTTGTACGGTTGAATCGTACTGCTCATATAAAAGATGTTTACTGCTTAAATCAGGCGATGACAGCAGTTTTAACAGCACACCGTTATAATCATCCGGCTCTTTCAAGGTTTCAAAATCAAAATTTTCTATGTCTTTAATATATTCGGGCTTTTTTGTCGGTCTGTTGTAAACCGGTGCATTGTCAACCATTAAAGAAACATCTATATCTGCAACAAGATTATTATCCCAAAACAGCTTTATGCTTTTATCTTCTATAACCTCTCCAATTACTTCGGCATCCAGACTCCACTTATCAAAAATCTTTTTTACTTCATCCTCTTTGCCTTTTTTGGCAATAATCAGCATTCTCTCTTGGGATTCAGAGAGCATTATCTCATTGGGTGTCATTTTTTCTCTGACAGGAACTCTATCAAGATAAAGATTTAGTCCGACTTTCCCTCTTTCAGCCATTTCAAACGAACTCGATGTTAAGCCTGCCGCACCCATATCTTGAATACCTTCTATAACATCTCTGCTCATTAATTCAAGACATGCCTCAAGAAGAAGTTTTTCTGTAAACGGGTCTCCCACCTGAACTGCCGGTCTTTCCTCTTCGTAGTTTTCATCAAACGATGAAGACGCCATTGTTGCACCGTGTATTCCATCTCTTCCTGTTTTTGAGCCGACATAAAATACAGGATTTCCTACTCCTTTGGCAACACCTAAAAATATATTGTCTTTTTTTCCAATACCGAGAGTGAAGGCATTAACGAGATTGTTTGTGTTGTAACATTCATCAAATGTGGTCTGACCACCAACGGTGGGGACACCGACACAGTTTCCATAATCCCCAACACCCCTCACAACGCCGTCAACAAGGAATTTTGTTTTTTCATAATCGGGATGTCCGAAAAACAAGGCATCGAGGTTTAAAACAGGTCTTGCGCCCATTGTAAAAACATCTCTCAAGATTCCGCCGACGCCCGTTGCAGCTCCTTGATAGGGCTCAATAAATGAAGGGTGGTTGTGTGACTCCATCTTAAATGCTGCAACAAACCCATCGCCAACATCCACAACTCCGGCATTTTCACCTGGCCCTATAACGACATATTTACCGGTTGTCGGGAATTTTTTCAGATGCAGTTTTGATGATTTATAACTGCAGTGCTCACTCCACATGGCACCTGCTATATCAAGCTCAATATCCGTAGGCTCTCTGTTTAATTTCTTTTTTAGCAGCTCATACTCTTCTATTTTTAATCCTCTTGCTTCCAATTCTGATTTCAAAACCATAAAACACCTCTATTTTTTTAGCATAATTGTTGAATAATCACCAAGAAAAGCATTCTTTGCAACACTAAAGCCCATATTTTCAAAAGTAGATTTTACCGTATAGTTTTCTTCCCAAACTATACCGGACAACAACAGATAACTTCCTTTATCGGTCAGCCTATCTATATCTTTTTTCATCGAAAGAATTATATCAAAAAATATATTTGCAAGTACAATATCAAATCTACCCTCTATATCCTTTGGGCTGTCTGCAATAAAACATTCAAGATTGTCAACATTATTGAGTTTTGCATTTTCTTTGCATTCATTAACGGCATGTTCTGCTATATCAAAACCAATCGCTTTTTTGGCACCAAGTTTTAAAGCTGCAATGGATAAAACACCGCTCCCAATCCCTATATCAAGGACTCTTTTATCCTTTAAATTAATACTTTCCAAAAATTCTATGCAGCTTACGGTTGTTTCATGCACTCCTGTTCCAAATGACTCACCCTCAACAAATGTTATTTTTTCCTTTTTTGTTTCAATCCATGGAGGAGCAATAACGAATTTTTTTCCTATTTCAAATATCTTATCTTCATCTTTCCATCTCCAGCCCATAAACGCTCACTCCTTAAGCAATTTATGGGCTATTTTACTCAATTTGATGTTTTTGGCAAATTATAAAATAACGGATTTATCAAAATAAAAATCACAGATAGAGAAAGAATCCCTACCTGTGGCAGTTGAATTTTTAAGGATTTACAACTGTAACAAAAACAAACTTGCCGTTTTTAACCTTCTGTATTACAGCACTTTTAATAGCATTTCCTGTTTTCGGATTTATTGTTATAACACCCGTAACACCTTTAAAATTCTTTGTAGAGCGTATGGCTTTATTTATGCCTTCACTCGTCAACTCTTTTTTCTCAATAGCTCTGTTTATTGCATTTGCCATAATAAAATAACCATCAGCGCCCAATGCTGCCAATGTGCTCGGTATTTCTTTGAATTTCTTTTTATACGCTTTTATAAATTTTTTACCCAACCCGGTAACAGCTGCTTTTGGGTCGAAGTGCGTAGTAAAAGTTAAACCTTCAACAGCTTTTCCTCCAACCTTAATAAGAGCAACTTCACTTGCACCGTCTCCTGCAAGTATTGTCTGTTTTAAGCCAAACTGTCTTGCTTGTCTTGCAAAAAGAGCCAAAGCTTGATAATAGCAAGGCATATAAATTATGTCAGGATTTTTTGCTTTGATTAATGCAATCTGGGCTGCAAAATCACTATCGCCTGTTTGAACAAATGTTTTTGCAATCACTTTTCCACCCATTGCCTCAAAATTCTTCATAAAGAATTTTGCCAACCCAACAGAATAATCTTGGGCTATATCAATAATTACTGCGGCGGTTTTTGCTTTTAAATTACTTCTTGCATACTTGGCTGCAACCTTACCTTGAAACGGGTCTGTAAAACACACCCTTGCAATATACTTCTTATCCTTTGTTACAAGCGGATTTGTGGCAGAATGTGTCAAAAGAGGAATATTTGCCTTTTCTGCAATATTTCCGGCAGACAAGGCATCTCCACTTGTAAGAGGACCTATAATGGCTTTAACATGCTCTTTATTAATTAGTCTGCTGACGGCATTTGCAGCTTCGACCTTATCTCCTTTGTCATCAAGAAGAATCAATTTCATCGTATAGCCATCTTTTAAGGTTGGATTAATAGATTTTGCGATCTTTATACCATGCCACGAACTTTGCCCAAATGAAGCAACAGGTCCTGTCATAGGCATAACAACACCTATTTTTATTTCTTTTGAATAAGCACTACCAACAAAGAAAAAAACAACCAAAAAAGACAAACAGAAAGATAAAAATTTTCTCACAACACCCTCCTTTTTCACATTTTTTAGTTTCAATAAAAACTCACATTCATTAAAATATGCATTTATTTGATATATGTCAATAAGCAATATAATATCGCAACCAGATATGTCCCAACATACTTACCACCTAAAGCAATAGAGGTAATATCTATGTCTGAGAATGAGAGTGAGAATGAAAAAGAGAGTGGAGGTGACAGCATGGATGTGAACATAATAAAGAAGATAGACTGC